>JANOFW010000420.1:0-16864 GCA_031413835.1 Planctomycetia bacterium | reverse complement strand
CTCGCCATGCGCTACGCGACGGTGAATAGCAACGTGCATCACGACCGCCTCGCGCTGCGCTACGCCCTGGGCCGGCTGGAGGAGGGCCGATGATCCGTCCCGACCTCGATCGGCTGCTGGCCGGCGCGCGTCCGGGCGATCCCACGGGTCTGGGGCTCGAGCGCGCCTGCGTGCGCGTGCTGGCGCGCGTGGCCTCCTTGGAGGGCAGCGTGCCCCCTGCTCCCCGGGCGCTGCGTCGGTGTGTCGCCGCGGTGCTGGCGGCGGTCATGGTGCTGGCGTTCGCGCTGGGGGGCTCCACGAGCGGCGGCGCGGGGACCGCGAGCGGGCCGTCACTGGCCGGCCAGACCACGAGCTGTTTCGACGCGATCGCGGCCGCGCTGCGCGGCGAGTGGGGCGCGCGTCGCAGCCTGAGGCGGTCCGGGGCCGTCGGTCGCGCCTGCGTGTGGTCGGCCATCGAGGCCGGTCAGGGTGAGGCGCTGCGGCTGCTGCGGGACAGCGGCCACGCTCTCTCCGTGGAGGAGCTCGAGCGGGTCTGCGCGCTGGCCCTCCGGCCCGAGCTGACTCGCCCGGCTGTCGAGGCCCTGGCCGAGGAGCCGGCGCGGGTGGCCGGCGACCGGCTCGGGCGGCTGTTGGTGGGCGAGGCTGGGCTCGAGGGCCCGGTGGTGGCGGCGCTCCAGCGCGTGGCGGCTCGAGGCGGGCGCTCCGAGGCGGTCGAGGCGCTGCTGGCGGGCGCTGCGGCCGGTCGGACGCTCGCCGCCCAGGCCGTCGTGTTGCTGGGTCCGTCTTCCTGCGGCGAGCGGCTGCTGGTGCTGCTGCCGGAGGCAGTGCTCGGCAGCGAGCCCCTGGGTCAGGCCCTGGCCGAGGCCCGTCCCACCTTCATCGCGCGCGTCGTCCGGCGGGCCGAGGCGGGCGACGAGCGGGCCCTGGCCTGGGCTGCGAACGCGCGCCTCGCCGCCTGCGTGCCGCTGCTGCATGCACAGGCGGTCGAGCCTGACGTGCCGGTCGCACGGAAGGCGCTCGTGGCTCTGGCCCGCATCGGTACGACCGATGCCTGGCTGGCGGTGGCGCGCTCCACCGCCGCCGCGGCCGGCGAGACGGCCTACGAGCAGCTGGCGCAGCTCGACGAGGGAGCGGTCCGCTCGCTCGTGGCCCGGGTCGAGTCCTCGGCCCGCGACCGGACGGCCGGGCTCCTGGCCTTGGCCTGCGGGGGTCCGGAGGGGCTCGCGGGCCTGGCCCGCCTGGGAGCCAGGCCGGCCTTCGGTCCGGCGGTGATCGACTGCCTCGCGGCATCTCCTTGCCGCGGTGCGGCCGAGCGGCTGCTCGAGCTGGCTCGGGGTCACGACACCCCGCTGCCGATCGTCGCGGCGTTGGGACGTCGTCTGGCGCTGGGCCATGCCGATGCGGGAGGTGCGCTGCTGGCCCTCGGTCGGCAAGGGGCCTCGCGCGCGGCTGTCCAGGCGCTGGCGGCGGCGGGCGAACCGGGCGAACGATTCCTGGCCCTGGCCGCGCTCGATCCGGCCCTGGGAGAGGAGGCCCGCCCACGGGCGCAGCGCGGCGCCGTGGCCGAGCGGGCCTCACCGGGCGAGCGCGTCGCACCCCCGGGGGCGCGGCGAACGGCACGCCCGTTTTGAGCGCTCGACGACGCGTGGCGCGCCCGCCTGCGTCCCCGGCTGCTCCAGACCCGTTCTTCTGCGGAGACCTTCCCATGGTTCGACGCCTCGCTGTGTCGCTGCTCGTCGTGCTCTGCCCCTTGACGGCCGCGCGTGCGGAGGATGAAGCCGCAGCGCCCCAACGGGTGATCGAGCGCTTCGACCTCTCGGCCTATCGCGGGTTGCCCGTCGTGGACGGGCCGCTGCTCCTGGCGCCCTGCGATCGCACGCAGGAGCAGGATGTCCCCACGCAGTGGTCCGTGAGCGAGTGGGCGGAGCCGGGAAGCCGACGGGCGCCCTGGGTGGCCTTCGACCAGGGCGACAGCGATCAGGCGCTGTCCATGGACGCTCTCATCCAGCTCCTGGGGGGGCTGGCCCCTCAGGAGACGAGCACGCTGGGACTCGACGCTCAGGCCGGGCACGTGTTGTCCGTTCAGGGCACGCGCGAGGAGCTGGAAGCGCTGCGCGTGCGTCTCGCTTGGGCCCTGGGCGCGCTAGCGCCGCATGCCGACCTTGCCGCGACGCTCGTGGGCGGGGAAGAAGGGGGCCTCGTGGCTGCGGGGCGGGCGCGGCTCTACGCGGGACGTTGGACGCGTGTGTGGTTCCAGGAGCAGCGGCCGCTCTATCCCGTGGACTGGGCCATCGAGATCGCGCAAGAGTCCACGGCGATGCATCCCACGCTCCAGGCGCTCTCCGAGGGACAGGAGCTCTACGTGCGTTGGCTGCCGGGGGAGGTGCGTTCGGTGGTCGAGCTGTGGAGCGGCGACCTCGAGCACCTCGACGACGTGCAGGTGGACCTGACCTCCATTCGCAACGTGCCCGAGTCCTCCGGGCCCGGTCCGGCGCGCCTGCCGCGCACCGCGTTGCGGCGGACCTACACCGCGCTCCTGCTCGAACCGGGGGGCGCGGCCACCTTGGATTGGAGGGGCCCCGAGGGCGTACGGCACCTGCGTCTGGAGCTGCGCAGCGCGTTGCCCCCGAGCGAGCCCTACCAGCGCGATGACTTCCGCGTCGGCATCTTGCGCAGCGGGGCGCTGGCGGCGGGCCTCCTGTTCGACGTGCGCCAGGCGCGGACCGACTCCCTCAACGAGGAGCTCTACGCCGTGCCGCCGCCGAACACGGAGATCAGCGTGGACACGCTGTCGGACACGGGGGGCTCGCTGACGGTAGTGAGAGCTGTCGCGCCGGCCTTCGAGGCGGTGCGGGCCCACTTGCGACAGCGGGAGGCCTCGTTGGCCGCGGCGACGCTGCGCCTGCGCACCGTGACGGTGCCCGAGGAGTCGCTGCGTCCGCTGCTCGCCTCGGGCGCGATCGCGGTGGGGGAGCCGCTGTCAGGCCCCAGCCTCGCGACGCTCAAGAGCGCGGGCTTGGTGGCGGGGCACGGCCTGGACTTCCCCTTGCTCGTGGGCGCGAAGGCCGGCTTCCGCGTCGGGCAGAGCGTGCCGGGACTGGTGCGCCTGGACGTCGAGGTCGCCCAGCAGTCGGCCGGGATGGACCCGAGCTTCGGCGTGCGCTTCGCGGGGCTCGCGGGCGAGGCCGTGCTTGCGAGCACGCCGCAGGGCCTGGTCCTGCGGCTGGACGCCACTCTCAGCTGGGCGGATCCCAAGGGCGGCAGCGTGGACCTGACGTTTCGGCCCCCCGTGGGCATGGCGTTCAGCAAGGACCGCCCCCAGAACGAGCTGGAGGGCTTCCGCCGTGTCACCCTGCCCACGCTCGCCGGATCGGCGGCGGAAGTCGTCGCCACGCTGCCGCTCGCCGCAGGCGACGCCGCCGAGAGGCTTGCGGGGATGACCGTGCGCGGCGGCGAGGCGGTGCTGCTGCTGGTTGCGGTCGAGGTGAAGTAGAGAGGCGGCCGCGCGACTACTTGGTGGTCGCGGGCGGCGCGAGCGCCTCGGACGCCGCGGGAGCGGGAGCGGGGGCTGCGCCTGCGGACTTCGGCGACGAGACGAACGGCAGCACGAGCAGCCGCCGGTCCTTGGTGACGACCGCGAGATCGGCGCTGCCCAGGGGGGCCGGGGGGAGCACGCCGGAGGTCGAGAGGAGCGCATCGGTCAGGGGCTCGAGCGTGCGCGCGTCGAGGACCCAGAGATGCCCGTCGGTCAGCGTCGCCGCCACCACGTGGCCGCGTGCGAGCACGCCACCCACGGCCTCGCGGCCCGCGTCGCGGGTGGCGACGGGGGCGCCGTCGGCGGCGGCGAGGAGCAGCAGGCGACCCTTCCTGTCGATGACGGCCACGCGCTCGCCGGCCTCGGCCGCCGGGCCGACCAGGTCCCCGAGGTTGGCGGCGGTCCAGCGCTGCGAGCCGTCGGCGCGCAGCGACGACACCTGCCCGCCGCTGGTGGTGACCAGCAGGCCGGTGGCGGTCGCCGCCAGACCGACGACGCCGCCGGTCACGCCCGCGAGGGGCAGCCAGGTGGGGTGTCCGTCTCTCGGGCTCAGGCGCACCACGTCGCCGTTGGCCGTGCCGACCCAGAAGCTGTCGTGCGCCGCCAGGACGCCGGCGCTCACGTGGCCGGTCAGCGGCGTCTCCCAGGAGCTTCCGCCGCGGTCCAGGCCGATGACGGCGGGCGTGGTGACGGCCATGGCCACGACGGAGCCCAGCGAGGCCAGATCGCAGGTCGGGCGCGCGAGCTGGTGCTCCGCCAGGAGCGTGCCGTCGCGCGGCTCCACGAAGACCACGCGTCCGTCCAGGAAGGCCGCTACGTAGGCCCCGGGGACCGACGTGGGCCGAGAGCGCGCGCCCTCCAGGCTCTTGAGGTGGCGCGTCCACAGGACGCGGCCGGTGGCGCCCGCGAAGAGGGTCATGCGGCCCGCGCGGTCGCAGATGAGCACGTCACCGCCCACGTCGAGCGGGCGCGACTCGACGTTGCCGGCGAGCGGCGCGCTCCAGCGGGTGCTGGGCTGCAGCCGGGCGCTCAGGGTCACGATCGGCTGGCCCTTGTTGGTGTCGAGAAGCGTGACATGCGGGTCAAAGCCCGGAGCCTGGACGGTCAGCGTCGTGGGACCGCCCCAGGGGTAGTCCAGACGCAACGGGGTGCGGCCCACGGACTTGCCGTTGAGCAGGACCTCGGCGCCCGCGGGCACGGAGTCGAGCTGCATCGGGACGCGCATGAGGTCGTCGAAACGGATCGTGTAGTGGCGCTGGGCCAGCGCGTGGTAGGCCGCGGCGGCGGTGACGAAGTCTCCGGAGTCGGTGGCCGCGCGGGCCGCATCCAGGCCCTTCTGGATGTCGGCCACCAAGGCCCTGCGATCGCGCACGAACTCGCCCATGTGGCGGCGTCCGGCCGCCTCGTTGAGGGCGGCGAGGTTCTTGTCGGCCGCCACGCTGACCAGGCGCGTCTCGAGAGCGGTGTAGAGGGCATCGGCTTCCTGCAGCCGGCCGGCCACCAGCAGGCGGGCCGCCTGCTCACGGCAGGCCGTGTGGTCCTTCTCCAGCTCCAGTCCCGCCAGCAGGCGACGCACCTCGAGCAGATCCTCGTCGCCCGCGCTGAACGCGCGTTCCAGCGTCGAGATCTCGGTCTGGAGCTCGCGCAGCTGCCGACGCAACGGCTCGTTCGCGGCAGCGTCCGCCAGAGCCTGGAGGCCGGGCAGGCACGCGCGCAAGGCCTCGAGGGCCGCCGGATCGCGCGCGGCCTCGGCCCGAGCGAGCAGATCGCGCAGACCGGGGAGGTCGTCCTTGAGGCGCTCGCGGCCGGCGCGGGTGAGCGCCAGCGCGTCGCGCCGACCGCGGGCCTCGGTGGCCAGGCGCCCGAGGGCCTCGGCGATCGGGGGGAGGCATTCCGGCGTCACGGCGCCCTTGCGTCCGGCCAAGCCGGCGACGACGTCTTGGAGCCCGGTGCGCGCGACCTCGCTGGGCAGGGCGCGCAGCGCCTCGACGAGCGTCGTCACCGCGAGCTTGGGCGCCGGCTTGTTGACCTGCGGGCTCTGGCCGGTGGCGGGGTTGGCCGGCGTCGGGTTCAGCTGTCCCTGGAGCGCGTAGGCCTGCGCGGCCTCCTGGCTCTCGGGGAACTCCTCGATGAGGCGATCGATGAGCTTCAAGGCCTCGGCCTTGTCGCCGCTCGCGATCGCCCCCTGCGTGTTCTCGAGCAGCCGACCGGCCGAGGTAGGCCAGGTCAGGACCCCGGCCGCGGCCGCCAGCACGACGAGCGCGGAGACGAGCACGGCACGCTTGCGCCGACTCCCCGGCCGGCTGTCGGAGAGAGCCCGCAGGTTGCGCAGCAGGTCGCTGCGCTCCGGCACGAGCATGGCCAGCGCGTCGCGACAGGAGTTGGCGGCCTCGCGCTCCACGCGCTTGGTGGCCCTGCCTCCCAGCTGGTCGAGCAGCGCCTGGGCCGCGGCCACCAGACCCTCGCGATCCTTGAGCTGCGTGCAGGCGCGTACGCAGAGCAAGCGCGCCGAGACGTCTGTGGGCGTGCGCTCGAGCACGGTCTTGGCGAGCGCCGCGGCCTGCTGCGGATCCTCGGCCTCCAGGAGTCCCTGGGCGAGCCGCAACGTGGCGCTCGTCCACAGCCCCGGGTCGTTCGCGACGTCCGCCGCGGCGCGCAGGCCCTCGAGCGCCGGCGCGTCCCCGGGCCGATGGGTGAGCGCGTCCTGGTAGGCGCGCAGCGCCTCGTCGTGCTCGCCCCGGGCCAGCAGCCGTCCGCCCAGCAGCGTGAGGGCGGCAGCAATCTCCTGGGGACGTTCGCGCGCCTCGCCCACGCGGACCAGGGCGCGCGCGCCCTCGGGGTCCTCGGGATGCGCCGTCACCCACTGCATGGCCAGGTCGCGCGCCACGCGCAGACGCTTGGCGGCCAGCCGCTCGCTCAACGCGACGCCGAGCTCCTCGCTCGTGGCGTGGCGGGCGGCGCCGGCTTCCACCAGCGTGCTCACGGCTCGGAGCACGCCGAAGCGCGAGAGGCCCAGGCGCAGGGCGATCTCGTCGGTCGTCGCTCGGCCGTCGAGGCCGGCGTGGATCTCCTCGAGGTGCTCCTCGGGCTCGCCCCCGGGAACGGGGGCCTCCAGGGCCCGGAACAGGAGGGCGTGCGTGCCCAGGACCTGCTCGAGGACGCGGCGCTCGTCGAGGCGCTGGGCCGCGCGCAGCAGGACGCTCCCGAGGTTCACGCCCACCTTGGCCACGATGTTGCCCCGCGGCGGCTCGCCCGCGTTCTCCTGCAGGCGGAACAGGCCCTCGCGCCAGGTCAGCAGGGAGAGGACGGTGTCCTCCACGACCCCGGCGACGAGCTCGAGCACCTGCGACTCGGGAATGGTCCCCGAGGCGATCAGGCCCTCGAGCACCGTGCTGGCCTTCTCCGTCCCCGGCCGCAGCGCCTTGAGCGCCTCGGGGGGCAGCAGGCCTCGCTCGGCAAAGGCCGCGAGCACGTCCTCGGCGTCCAGCACCTCCGGTTCGAGGAGGAACAAACCCTCGCTCGAGAGGCGCAGGACGGCCCGCTCGGGCCCCCGCGTGACGATGAGCTCGCCTCCACGCGTGGACGCCATGGCCGTCTGCAACACGTCAGCGAGGCCGATTTGACCGAGATTGCCTTGCAGCGCCATGGTTGGACCCACCCCACAGGAGCCCACAAGCGGAGCCACCTGTGGGGCACCTATCGACCCAGGGGGGAAGGCGGCTTGAAGGCTTGCGGCTCAGGCGCGTCACGGGGGGGTTCGAACGCCGCCCAAGGCGAACAGCGCCCCAACGGGCTCAGGGGCGGAAGGCTTCGGGCGGCAGATGGCGGGGGTCGAGCACCCCGATCTCGGTGATCAGGGCGGTCACCAGCGCGGCGGGCGTCACGTCGAAGGCCGGCTCCCGGGTGGGCAGCGAGGCGGGCGAGGCCTCCGGGCGCAGGTAGCGCAGCGCGTCGCCGGGGCGCTGCTCGATCTCGACGTCCTCGCCGCTGGCCGTGTCGGCGTCGAAGGTCGTCAGCGGGGCGGCCACGTAGAAGGGCAGGTCGTGGGCGCGGCAGGCCAGGGCCACGGCGTAGGTGCCCACCTTGTTGACCACGTCGCCGTTGCGGCAGACGCGGTCCGCGCCGACGATCGCGGCGTCCACCTCCCCGCAGCGCATCAGGCTGGCTGCGGCGCCGTCGGCCACCACGGTGAAGGGCACGCCGGCCTTGCCGAGCTCGTAGGCGGTGAGCCGCAGACCCTGGAGCAGGGGCCGCGTCTCGTCCACCCACACGTGCACGGGACGGCCGCGATGGTGCAGCAGGTAGAGCGGGGCGAGGGCCGTGCCCAGCCCCGGCGTGACGAGCGCCCCCGCGTTGCAGTGCGTGAGCACCCGGGTGCGCATGCCCAGCAGGTCGGCGCCGTGGCGCGCAATCGACGCGCAGGCGGCGCGCTCGCGCTCCTCTAGGGCGCCGGCGTGCTCGAGCAGGGCCTGGGCCCGCTGCTCGGGCGCCCCCTCGCGGCAGCGCGGATCGGCGAGCGCTCGGCCGATGGCGCGCGGGAGGTTGACCGCCGTGGGCCGCGCCCGTGCCAGGGCCTCTGCGCGCGCGGCGAAGCGCGCCTCGAGCGTGCGGCTGGCATCCGCCGGTTCCTCGATCGACTCCCGCATGGCCAGCACCAGGCCGTACACGCCAGCCAGCCCCAGCAGCGGCGCGCCGCGCACGGCCAGGCGCTGGATGTCGCGCACCAGCCCCGCGCTGGCGCGCTGCACGAGCACGCGCTCCTCGGCCGGGAGCAGCGTCTGGTCGAGCAGGTGGAGCGCGCCGTCGCGCCAGCCGCCGCGCCACGCCAGGGGCAGCACGGGGGAGGGCGGCAGCCCGTCGTTCATGAGAGGGGAGGGCGGCAGCCCGTCGTTCATGAGGGGGGAGGGCGGCAGCCCGGATCACATGCGAGTCGCGGGCTCACGTGGGCAACGCACGGCTCCCGCCCGAGAGCTGCTCGCGCAGGCGCTCGTTCTTCTTGGCCACAGACTGACGCAGCCCCGCGCGGAACTCTTGCAGCTTGGCGTGCAGGGACTCGTCGTTGAGCGCCAGGATCTCCACGGCGAGCAACGCGGCGTTCTTGGCCCCGGCCGTGCCGATGGCCACGGTGGCCACGGGGATGCCCGCCGGCATCTGCACCGTGCTGTAGAGCGAGTCGGCCCCACCCAGGTTCTCGGTGGGCATCGGGACGCCGATCACGGGCACGGTGGTGAGGCTGGCCATGACCCCCGCCAGGTGGGCCGCGCCGCCGGCGGCGGCGATCACGATCTTGAGGCCCTTGAGGCGCGCGGTGCTGGCATAGGCGTGCGCCTGGTCCGGCGTGCGGTGGGCCGAGAGCACCTGCGCCTCGTAGGGCACGTCGAACTCCTCGAGCGTGTCGAGGCAGTGCTTCATGACCGGCAGGTCGCTGTCGCTGCCCATGACGATGCCCACGATCGGCCGGCGCACGTCCACGACCACCTGCTCGGAGGTGAGCGCGGGAGCGGGGGGGGCGGCACTCTGGGCCGTACCGTGGGCCGAGGGCGGGCTGCTGCTGCTGCGGCGGGTGCGGGGTCGCGTCATTGGGTTCTCAGCATGGGGTTCTCAGGATGGGGTTCTCAGAGTGATGAGCTCGACAGGGCGGGGTCTACAGGGCGGGGTCTGCCTCAGGGCAGGCGGCCGGTGAGCCGGCGGTGGATCTCGCGGTAGGTGTCGCCGACCGCCTTGACCACCTCGGGCGCCAGCGTGGGAGCGGGCGGCGTGTGGTTCCACCCCTGCCTGTCGAGCCAGTCGCGGACCTGCTGCTTGTCGAACGACACCTGGGCGCGGCCCGGAACGTAAGCCTTGGCGTCCCAGAAGCGCGAGGAGTCCGGCGTCAGCACCTCGTCGCCCAGGGTCAGCACCCCCGCGGCATCCACGCCCAGCTCGAGCTTGGTGTCGGCGATGAGGATGCCGCGCTGGGCGGCGACGTCGCGCGCCTTGCCGTAGACCGCGAGGGTCACCTCGCGCAGCCTCTCGGCCATGGGGCGGCCAACGACGCTGGCCATCTGCTCGAAGTCCACGTTGATGTCGTGGCCCTGCTGCTCCTTGGTCGCCGGCGTGAAGAGGGGCGGATCGAGCTTCACGCTCTCGACCAGGCCGGGTGCGAGCCGGTGCCCGCAGATGGCGCCCGTGGAGCGGTAGTCCTTCCAGCCCGAGCCCGTCAGGTAGCCGCGCGCCACGCACTCGATGGGCACCATCTGGAGGCGCTTGACGAGCATCGTGCGACCGCGCAGCACGTCGGCGTGGCGCTTGACCGCAGCCGGCATCGCCTCGACGTCGGCCGTGATCAGGTGGTGGGGCACGATGCCCTTGAGCAGGTCGAACCACCACACCGAGAGGCTGGTCAGGACCTGGCCCTTGCCCGGGATGGGGGGCGAGAGCACGGAGTCGTAGGCGCTGATCCGGTCGGTGGCCACGATCAGCAGGTGCTCGCCCAGGTCGTAGACGTCGCGCACCTTGCCGCGGTGGATCAGCGAGAGGCCTGCGAGGTCGGTCTTGGCGACGGTCGTGACGCTCACAGCGGGCCTCCAGCGACGGGAGCGCGATGCTACCCCGTGTCTCCCCCCACCAAACGAGATGCGGGGGCCAGCCCCGACGTCTCCACCGGTGCGTCCTGCATGCCAGGCAGCGGGACTTCCGGGAGGCTGCACTACGATGCGTGCGCGTGGATGTGCCTCTGCCCCTGGCTCGACAGCCCGTCACGGGGGCCTTCTGCGTCCCGGCGAGCAAGTCGAGCCTGCAGCGGGCGCTGGTCCTGGCGGCGCTCAGCGAGACGCCGGTCGCGATCGAAGTGGGCGACGCGGCGCCTGGGGGCGAAGACGTCGCGGCACTGGGGGCGGCGCTCGAGCGTCTGGGCGCCTGGGGTGGGGGGGCGCTGGGGGCTGGACGTGCCTCGCTGGCCCTCGACCTCGGCCTGGGCGCAACCGGCTTCCGGCTCGTCACGGCGCTGGCCACGCTTCGACCCGCAGGCGCCCGCACCTTGGTACGTGGCAGGCCCGCCCTGCTCGCGCGTCCCCACCAGGAGCTGCGCAGGGCCCTCAAGCGCCTGGGCGCCCACGTGCTGAGGAAGCCCAGCGGAGCGCACCGTGTGATCGCCGGTGGAATGCGTGGTGGACGGCTCACCGTAGGCTGCCGGAGCTCGAGCCAGCACGTGACGGCCCTGATGCTCCTCGCTCCCCGCCTGGGCGGGCTGACCCTCAGCCTGGCCGACCGACCCGTCTCGCGCCCCTACCTGCGCCTGACCGCGCAGCTCCTGGCGCGCTTCGGGATCGCCGCGCGACTGGAGGGATTGGAAGCGCCCGGAGGTCGGATCGAGGTGGCGGCGGGGGTTCCCGCCTGCGAACGCCTCTCGATCGAGCCGGACGCCTCTGCCGCCGCGTTCTGGTGGGCCGCGGCCGCGCTCACGGGGGGCGAGGTGTCGATCCCGGGACTGGGGCGCGGCTCCGCGCAGGCCGACGTCCTCCTGCTCGAGGTGCTCGAGCGCATGGGGGCGCAGGTAGAGCGGGCCGCCGATGCCAGCGCTCTTGTGCGCGGTCCGGCGGAGGGGCTTGTGGGCGCCGGCGAGGTGGACCTGGGCGACGCTCCCGACCTCGTGCCGCTGACCGCGGCCCTCGCGGCGTGCGCGCGCGGCCGAACGTACCTGCGGGGCGTGCTCCATGCCCGCGGCAAGGAGAGCGACCGGCTGGCTGCCAGCGCTGCGCTGATCGCGGCCCTGGGGGGACGCGCCGAGGTCCTGTCCGACGGGCTGGTTGTCGAGGGCGGGCCGCTCCGCGCGGGCGTCGTGTCCGCCGCCGGCGACCACCGCATCGCCTTCGCGGCGGGGCTGCTGGGCCTGGTCGTGCCTGGTGTGGTCTTGCGTGGCGCCGGGGCCGCCTCGAAGTCCCACCCCACCTTCCTGGCCGAGCTGGCCCGCGCCGCGGGCGCCTGACCGGGGCGCGGGCCTCCACTGCTTGCGTTCGGGCTGGCGCTCCCCTCGGGCTACCATCGGGCGCGACCGTCGGCGTCTCGGAGGTGCTCTGCGCATGCGTCTTCTGTCCGCCCTGGGGCTCGTCTCGCTGCTGCTCCTCCTGTGCGCGCCCGCCCGGGCGCAGGGGGCAGAGTGGGAGGAGCTGATCCTGGACGGCATGCGCCGGCAGGACAGCCGCCTGCGCGAGGTCTCGCTGGACGCCGTGGTGCGCGACCAGGAGCTCCTGGCGGCTCGGCCCGCGACCGGGGCCGCCAAGGTGGCCCGGCTCTACCTGCTGGGACGGGCCTACGGCAAGCGGGCCGACGGCGCCAGGAAGGACGCCGCCAGCGCGCGCCAGGCCTTGAAGGAGGTGCTCGCGCTCGAGCCCGGCTGCTACTTCGCGCATCGCGACCTGGGCATCCTGGCGCTCAACGAGACGCCCCCCAACCCCCAGGAGGCGGAGGCCAGCCTGCAGCGCGCGCTCGCAGCCAACCCCTCCTTCGTGCAGGCGCTGCGCGATCTGTCCCGGTTGTGCTCGGACCAGAAGCGCCCGGCCGACGCCATCGTGCACCTCAAGCGCGTGATCGACCTGGAGCCCTCCGACCACCATGCGGCGGCGCTGCTCGTGCTCGCGCTGCTCGAGCTCGATCGGGTTGACGAGGCGCGCCGTCAAGCGGACGCCATGCTCAAGGGCCAGCCCACCAACGCCATGTTCCGCGACGTGCGGGCCGAGGTCGAGCTGGCCGCGGGCAACTTCGATGCCGCCTTGACCCTCTGGCGGCAGCTGCAGGCCGAGAACCCCTCCGCGACCAAGCCCCTCTGGGGGCAGTGGCGCGCGCTCACCGCTCAAGGCAAGGCCGGGCAGGCCATGGCCAAGGACGACCTGATCGGCGTCATCGACAGGCTCTTCATCCTGGAGCGGGATCCGCAGAAGCGCGTCAAGCTCAAGGAGCTGGGGGACGCGCTGCGCGCGCCACCGCCTGACCCCAACACGCCGCCGGACGACACCGCCCTGCTGCGCGCCTTCGAGAGCCCCGACGAGCAGGTGCGCGTGAAGTCGCTCGCCTACGTCACCTTCCGCCGGGAGAAGCCCTCGATGGCGGTGTTGCGCGGGGTGATCGTGCGCATCGACCCCTCGCGTGAGCAGGCGCCCTCGGTGCGCGCCAGCGCCCTGGCCGCCCTGGCCCAGCAGGGCGGATTCGGCCTGCTGGGCCTGGTGCGCCACTCCCTGCACGATCTCAACCTCGGCGTGCGGCAGGCCGCGCTGCTGGCCGTGGAGAGCCTGGGCGAGCAGAGCGACGCCGCTCGGCGCTCCGCCTTCATCATCCTCGGGGGCTTGGCGCTCGATGCCGACCGCCAGCTGGCGGCTGGCGCGCGCAACGCCACCTTGCGTCAGGCTCGGCTGAGCCCCACGGAGGACGAGGGCAGCGAGGCCGAGCAGCTCGAGGCCTGGAAGGCCTGGTGGACCGGCCCGATGGGCACGGACCAGAAGATCCGCGCGCTGAACGCCTACGCCGAGATCAAGGACCCGCGCTCCGACCAAGTGCTGGTGCCCTACCTGGAGGATGCCGACGTGTTCGTGGTCGAGGCGGCTTACAAGGCGCTCGTGGCGTCGGGGCCCACGCTCTCCGACCCCGTGGTGGCCGAGTGGGTGAACCGCATCCCGCGCTTCGTGGAGGGCTCCTTCCGGCCCGAGAAGCGCGAGTCGGTGTCGACGGGCTTGAAGACCTGGCTGGGCATGCGCCCGACGCCTCGTTGAGCCCAAGGAGACGGCCCGTGCATCGCATGCTCCCCGCGCTCGGACTCGGCCTGCTGCTGCTGCTCGTGAGCGCGCTGGCCCCGAGGCCCCTCCTGGCGGACCTGCCCGCGGACGCCGACATCACCGCGGCCGAGGAGGATCAGAACCGCCAGCTGGCCGAGGCGCGCCGCGGGGGCAGCATGGCGGGCGTCGTGACGCAGGCGCTGAGCCGCCAGCTGCGCAGCCCCTCGACGCTCAACCTCTATCTGCTCGGCCGAGCGCAGTTCCACGCCGGCGATGCGGCGGGGGCCGAGCGTTCGATGCGCGACGTCGTGGCGCAGGAGCCGGGGTTCTGGCAGGCGCACGTGCGCTTGGGGCTGCTCGCGACCCAGGCCGGCGACCTGGCGCGCGCCCAGCAGCACCTCGACCTGCTCGCGCGCCTCAGGCCGCAGGATCCCACCGTGCTGCGCCTCAAGGCCGACGTGGCCGTGCGGGGCAAGGACTGGGCGGCGGCGCTCGAGGCGCTGCGCGGCCTGCTGGCGCTCACGCCCGATGCCCTGCCGCTCAAGCTGGGCATCGCGGAGATGCTCGCGAACAAGGGCGACTGGGCCGGCGCCTACCAGGAGCTGCGACCCCTGCGCCTGTCGCTCGGGCGCGACCAGCGCGTGCGCTACGCCTACGCGCGCGCGGCCTTCCAGACCCAGCGGCTCGACGAGGCGGCGGCCGAGCTCGAGGCCCTGGCCAAGGAGGATCCGCAGGGCGTGGGCTTCCTCGACCTGCTGCGGCAGGTCTACGCCCAGCAGCGCGACTGGCCCAAGCTGGCCACCACCCTCGAGCGTCTGCGTCCCTTCGCCAAGCCCGAGGACCGTCCCAAGCTCGACGAGACCGTGGCGGCGCTGCGCAGCGGCAAGGTCCCGGGCGAAGGGGAGGCCGCGCCGCAGGGTCCCGTGGACCCGGTCGTGGCGCTCTTCGAGCGCTGCCTCTCGCCCGACGTGACCACGCGCCGCGCGGCGTTGCAGGAGGTGCACGAGCTCAACCTGGGCGTGATCCCCAACGCGATCGTGATGCGCTACCACCCGCAGGAGGAGCCCGACTCCGTCTGCCGGTCCTGGGTCCTGCGGCTGGTCGGACAGCTCGACAACGACCAGTCCGTGCGCGTGCCGGGTCACGCCCTGCAGGACCCGGAGCCGCTGGTGCGCCGGGTGGCCGCCGAGACGCTCGGCCAGCTGGGCACGCCCGCCGGCGTCCTCTACCTGCTCTCCGTGGTGCCCGATCTGAGCCTGCGCGCCGACGCGCCGCAGGCCGTGGTCGACGAGTACAACGCCGCGCGCGCGGCGCTGGTCAAGATCACGACCCACGACGACCTGCCCCTCGAGGCGCCGACGCGCTGGGTGGAGGCCGCGGACCTGGAGGCCTCGTGGAAGCGCTGGGAGTCGTGGCTGGTCTCCCCGGAGGGCATCGACGCCAAGCTGGCGGCCATCGAGGACCTGATCCGCACCGGAGAGACGCACCCGGAGTGGTACCTGCTGATCCAGGTCTACGACGACGCGCCCCAGGTGGCCGCCGCCGCCTATCGCGCCCTGCTCGGCGTCTCCAAGAAGCCGGCGACCGACCCGGTGGCCGTCAAACTCTGGCCCCGCTTCCCGCCGGCCACGGACGCCGACCTCACCCGCGAGGGGCTGCCGGGGCTGCGCGAGCGCGTCAAGGTGTGGTGGACCGCGTGGCTCGCCGAGCGCCGGGCGGAGCCGAAGTAGGCCGGTGGGCGCACACGGCGGCCAGACGGTCGTGGCGATCGACGGGCCGGCGGGAGCCGGCAAGAGCAGTGTGGCGCGGGGCCTCGCCCGGGCCCTGGGCTTCGCCTACCTGGACACCGGCGCCATGTACCGGGCCGTGACCTACGAGGCCCTGCGGCGTGGGCTCTCCCTCGAGCAGGGCGGGCCGCTGGCGGAGATGGCGCGCGGCCTGGCCCTGAGCCTGGCGCCCGACGGTCGCGTAGCGCTCGACGGCCAGGACGTGACCGACCGCCTGCGCGGCGAGGCGGTCAACGCGGGCGTCTCCCTGGTGGCCGCCGTGCCCGAGGTGCGCCGGGTGATGGTGGGCCACCAGCGGCGCTTCGCCGAGGTCAACGGGCGCGTCGTGGCCGAAGGTCGGGACATCGGCACCGTGGTCTTCCCGGACGCCGCCGCCAAGATCTACCTCGATGCTCGCCCGGAGGAGCGCGCCCGCCGGCGGCTGTCGGAGACCGGGGGTGGGGGTGCGGCGAAGGACCTGACGCGGGTCAAGGCGGGCATCGAGCGCCGCGACCACCTCGACAGCACCCGGGCGACGAGCCCCCTCACCCAGGCCCCGGACGCCTGGCGCCTGGACACCACCCACCTCACCCTCGACCAGGTTTCGGCCCAGGTCCTGGCCCATGTACGATCGGCCCTTCGCCTCGGAGCCGGTGGGTAGGACGTCCAGCAGGGCGTCGGCCGGCCCCGAGGAGCCCTAGGCCAGGCGCCCGGGAGTCCGGGTCCCCGTTGGGGGGGCCCGCCCGGTCCCGCCCCATTCCGTCCCCTTCGGAGCTGCATGCGCGCACGCGACAAGATTCGTCGGCTCGATCTGGAACCCGCCCACCTGGACGCCCAGGTGACCGCCATCCTCAACACGATCCCCGACCTGACGGGGCGCTACATGACCGGCGGCAAGGAGTTCATCCCCAACAAGGTGGTGAAGGGCAAGATCGTCGACATCCGCAACGACGAGGTCGTGATCGACATCGGCTACAAGTCCGAGGGCGTGGTCGGCGCCAGCGAGTTCGAGGACATCAGCGCCTACGACGTGGGCGACGAGGTCGAGGTGCTGCTGGAGAGCGTGGACGAGGCCGGCGGCGCCGTGGTCCTCTCCAAGCGCAAGGCCGACCGCATCCGCGGCTGGGAGCGGGTGGTCAGCGAGTACGGCGAGGGCGCGGCGGTGCACGGCCGCGTGCTCAAGAAGATCAAGGGCGGCCTGCTCGTGGACATCGGCGTGCCGGTGTTCCTGCCCGCCAGCCAGGTCTCGATCCGCCGCACGAACGACATCGGCGAGTTCATCGGCAAGGACATCGAGGCGCGCATCATCAAGATCGACACCGAGCGGATGAACATCGTCATCTCGCGCCGCAAGCTGATCGAGGAGCAGCGCGAGGAGGCCAAGAAGCACCTGCTGGGCGAGATCCAGCCCGGCCAGGTCCGCGTGGGCGTGGTCAAGAACATCGCCGACTTCGGCGCGTTCGTGGACCTGGGCGGCATCGACGGCCTGCTGCACATCACGGACATGTCGTGGAGCCGGCTCACGCACCCCAGCGACATGCTCAAGATCGACGACGAGATCGAGGTCATGGTGCTGCGCGTGGACAACGACCGCGAGCGCATCGCCCTGGGCCTCAAGCAGAAGTTCCCCAGCCCCTGGGAGTCGGTCGAGCTCAAGTACCCCGTCGGCAGCCGCGTGAAGGGCAGCGTCGTGAACGTGATGCCCTACGGCGCCTTCGTCAAGCTCGAGGACGGCATCGAGGGCCTGGTGCACATCTCCGAGATGTCGTGGAGCAAGCGCATCAACCACCCCGCCGACGTCGTCAAGGTGGGCGACG
>JANOFW010000419.1:0-9590 GCA_031413835.1 Planctomycetia bacterium | reverse complement strand
CCACGCCAGCCCTGGGCAGGCGTTGCGCCGACGCCGACCCCCTTGCCCTCCACTGGGGCCGCTCCTAGGCTGCGCTGCCGATGACAAGGTCCGGTAGGAAGCCGCCCACCGACGACTCCGCCGCCAGCTGGCGAAACGTGTCGTCGCTGGCGGCGGAGTCGTCGATGGGCGGCTTCCTACCGGACCTTGTCATCGGCAGCGCAGCCTAGGAGCGGCCCCAGTGGAGGGCAAGGGGGTCGGCGTCGGCGCAACGCCTGCCCAGGGCTGGCGTGGGGCGTCGGAACAGGGGATGCTCTGCGCGTGGCTGCTCGCTCCTCCTCCCCGGCAGCCGTCGCCGCGCCGGCCTGGCACGCGCTGAGCCCCGACGCCGTGGCCCAGCGCCTGGCCGTGGACCCGCGTGTAGGCCTGAGCGTGGAGGAGGCCCAGGCGCGCCTGCGCCTCCACGGGCCCAACCGCCTGCCGGAGCTTCCCGGTCGTTCCGCCTGGGCGATGTTCCTCGCGCAGTTCGCGAGCCTGCTCGTGGCGGTCCTGGCGGTCGCGGCCGTGCTGGCCTGGGTCACGGGGGAGTTCGCCGATGCCGTCGCGATCGCGGCCATCCTGCTGCTCAACGCGGTGCTCGGTTTCGTGCAGGAGCGTGGGGCCGCCCAGGCGCTCGCTTCGCTGCAACGGCTCTCTGCCCCCACGGCGCGCGTGCGGCGCGCTTTGGCTGTCGAGGTCGTGCCCGCCGCCGAGCTCGTCGTCGGCGACGTCGTCGAGCTCTCCGCGGGCGACGCGGTGCCCGCCGACCTGCGGCTCCTGAGCGCGTCCGCCCTGCGGGCGGTCGAGGCGGCCCTGACCGGCGAGCCCGAGCCCGTGTCCAAGACGGCGTCGGCCGACCTGCCTGGTGGCGCGGACCTGGCCGAGCGCGTGACGCTCCTCTACCAGGGGACCTCCGTGGCGGCGGGAGAGGCGGTCGGGATCGTGGTGGCCACCGGCGCCGGAACCGAGCTTGGGCGCATCGCCACGCTGGTCGAGCGGGAGCCCGAGCAGGCGACCCCGCTGCAGGTGCGGCTGGAGTCCTTCGGCCGCTGGCTCATCGTCGGCGCGGCGGCGGCCGTGGCGCTCGTCTTCCTGCTGGGCCTGCTGCGCGGGCACCCGCTGGATGCCATGCTGCGCACCTCGGTGAGCCTGGCGGTGGCGGCGGTGCCCGAGGGCCTGCCCGCCGTCGTGACCGTGGCCCTGGCGCTCGGGGTCGCGCGCATGGCGCGCCGAGGAGCCCTGGTGCGTCGTCTGGCGGCGGTCGAGACGCTGGGCTCGACGTCGGTGATCTGCACCGACAAGACCGGCACACTGACGGTCGGCACGATGCGGGTCTGCGCGCTCGTCACGCTGGAGGACGGGGAGGTGGACGAGGTGGAGGTGGAGGGCGCGGGCGTCGAGAAGCCCCGCGCGTTCCACCGCGGCGCCGACCTCGAGCCGGTCGCCCCCCACGCCGCGCACGAGGCGCTGTTGCACGCGGCGGCCGGCGCGTCCACCGCGCGCCTCGCGCCCCCAGGAGCCGCCGTCCAGGTGCTGGGCGATCCGATGGAGGGCGCGCTCCTCGCTGCGGCCTTGGCCGTGGGAGTCGATTCCGAGGGCCTGGACGCGCGCGAGCCCGTCCTGGCTCTGGTGCCTTTCGACGCCGAACGCAAGCGCATGGCCGTCGTGCGCGTGCTAGGCGCTGCGGCGCGCTCCCACGTCAAGGGGGCTCCGGAGGCGCTCTTCGCTCGTGCCGCGCGGGTGCTCGTGGACGGCGTCGAACGTCCGGTCACGCCGGAGGACCTCGCGCGGCTTGAAGCGGCCAACCTGCGGCAGGCGGCGCTCGGACGCCGGCTGCTCGCCGTGGCACGCGCCGACGCGCCTCGCGGCACGTTCGCCGGCGACGGGGGCACGCGCGACCCCGAGCAGGCGCTCACGTTGCTCGGGCTGGTGGCCTTCGTCGATCCTCCTCGGCCCGCCGCCGCCGCGGCCATCGCCGCCTGCCGCCGGGCGGGGATCACGGTCGTGATGATCACGGGCGACCAGCCCGCCACGGCGCTGGCCGTGGCGCGCGATCTCGGTCTGGCCGAGGCGCAGGCGCAGGTGGCGCACGGGCGCGACGTCGAGTCGTGGGACGACGCCGTCCTCGCCGAGCGCGCTCCGGCCTTGCGCGTCTACGCGCGCACCTCGCCCGAGCAGAAGCTGCGCATCGTGCGCGCCTGGCAGGCGGGCGGGGCCACCGTGGCCATGACCGGCGACGGAGTGAACGACGCACCGGCCTTGAAGGGTGCCGACATCGGCGTGGCCATGGGCCTGTCCGGCACCGACGTCGCCAAGGACGCGAGCGCCATGGTCTTGCTGGACGACGAGTTCGCCACCCTCGTGGCGGCGGTGGCCGAGGGCCGGCGCATCTGCGACAACGTGCGCAAGTGCCTGCTCTACCTGCTGAGCGGCAACGCGGGGGAGGTCTTGGTGATGGCCGTCGGCGTGCTGGCCGGCCTGCCGCTGCCCCTGCTCCCCCTGCAACTGCTGTGGATCAACCTCGTGACGGACGGCCTGCCCGCGCTGGCCCTGGCCGCCGATCCCGCCGATGCCGACGTGCTCGCGCGTCCACCGCGGCGCTCGGATCAGCCGCTGGCCGACCGCGCCTTCCTGGGCGTGCTGAGCGCCTCGGCGTTGCTCACCGCGGGCGTCACGCTGGGAGTCTACACCGTGGCGTTGGCGGGCGGCGAGGACGTGGCCGTGGCACGCAGCCTGGCCTTCTCGACCCTGGTCGTCGAGGAGCTGATGCGCGCCTTCGTCTTCCGCAGCCGCACGCGCATCGTCTGGGAGGTGGGCCTCTTCAGCAATGCCAGGCTGCTGTTCGTCGTGTTGCTCTCGTTTGGCTTGCAGCTCCTCGTCCAGCATGTGGAGCCGATCGCGCGGCTGCTGGGCGCGGTGCCGCTCTCGTGGCCGCAGACCGTGCTGGTCGGCCTCCTGGGCGCGGTTCCCGCCACGATCCTCGAGCTGACCAAGCTGCTACGGCGTCGGCTGGCGCGGAGGGGGGCGGGGGGGGCGGAGGTGACCCAGGATTGAGTTTCAGAAGGAATGTGACTCCGCCTAGGCTCTCTCGTTCGATTCACTCCCCCCGAGGATCCAGCCCATGGCGCGCCCCCGCAACAATGCCAAACACCTGCACCTCGCCGTCGAGGGCTTGGTGACTGCCATCAATCATCTGCTGGGATCCATCGAGGCGGCCCTGCCCCAAGGCGGCGGCGCTGGCACGTCCGTGGCGGCCGGTGGCAAGCCCAAGGGCCAGCGCGGCCCGGGGAAGAACAACCCCAAGCTCAAGGCGGCCATCAAGGCCTCGTGGGCGCGCATGACGCCCGCCGAGCGCAAGGCGCGCATCCGTCGCATGCTCGCGGGTCGCGGGCTCAAGCCCAAGAAGGGCTAGGCCGGTCCGGCCCGGGGCGGCGCGCGCCTCGAGGGGGTGCCTTCGATGGCGTCCTTCGATCAGCTGCGAGAGGCGGCCTCGCTCCACGGCTTCGAGGTCGTCGGCGTCTCCGGCGGCGCGCCGCTCGCGGAGGCGCTGACACGCCTTGAACACTGGTGCGCGGCAGGCCACGCCGCGGATCTGGCGTGGATGACGCGCGAGCCGCCGCAGCGCGCGGACCCGCGCACCCTGCTCAAGCGCGTGCGCAGCGTGGTCAGCGTGGCCGTCCCCTACGGGGCGCCAGCGCCGCGCTTCGAGGCCGAGGGCCGCTTCGGTCGCGTGGCGCGCTACGCCTGGGGCCGTGACTACCACGACGTTCTGCTGCCCAGGCTCGAGGCGCTGGCGCGCGATCTCGCCCGCCTGCTGGGGGCCGGGCGCACGAAGGTGGCCTGCGACCACTCGCCCATCCTGGAGCGCGCCTTCGCCGAGCAGGGCGGGCTCGGCTTCCTGGGCAAGAACACCTGCTTGATCCGCCCCGGGAGCGGCTCCTGGTTCCTGCTGGGGGAGGTGCTTCTCGACGTCGAGGCCCCAGCGCCGCCGGCGGGCCGGGAGAGCGCGGCCACGAGCGGCGGATGCGGCGCCTGCCGGCGTTGCCTCGTGGCCTGCCCCACGCAGGCCTTCGTCGGGCCCTTCGAGCTCGACGCGCGGCGCTGCATCTCCTACTGGACCATCGAGACTCGCGCTCCCCTGCCGCGGGACCTGCGCGAGCGCTTCGGCGCCTGGGTCTTTGGCTGCGACGACTGCCAGGACATCTGCCCCTACAACGGCCTGGACCCCCTCGAGCGCTGGCCGGACCTCGCGCCCGAGGCCGGGGTGGGCCAGCGCTTGGATCTCGCCGAGACGCTGGCCCTGCCCGACGACGCGGCCTTCGAGGCGCGCTTCCGCGGCACGCCGCTGCTGCGGCCGGGGCGGGCGGGGCTGCTGCGCAGCGCGGCCGTGGCCGCGCGCAATGTGGGCGCCCACGGCGCCTGGGCGGCACTGATCGAGCGCGCGCGCCACGACCCCGTCCCGGTGGTGCGCTCGCACGCGTTGTGGGCGCTGGCCGGCCTCGACGCCACGCGGGCGCGCCCGTTCGTGGAGGCGGCGGGGCGCGACCCGGCGCCCGAGGTGCGTGAGGAGGCGTCAGCGCTCCTGACGTGATCGACGCCGTCGGCTCGGGCTCGAAAGCTCAGCTCAGAAGCGCGCGTTCCACTCCAGCTGCACGAACGGCGCCGGGTCGGTGGTCTCGATCGTCACGGCGGTTCCGTTGCTGTCCAGGAGCGTGAGCCGGTTCCAGACCGAGGCGCCGGCACTCAGGAGCAGGAACGACTCCCGGCGCATCCGCCAGCCGACCTCCAGGCTCACGGGCAGGCGCCGCTCGCGCAACACGCCGTCGGGCAGGCGGTCGTCCTGCGCCAGGCGCACGTCGCGCCGCTCGTAGCCGGCCACCAATCCCAGCGTGAGGCACGAGGTGAGGTCGTACGTCACCCCTACGCCCACGCCGCGCGCCTCGACATGCCAACGCGAGTCAGCGCCGCCGGAGATCCCGCTCAGGCCCAGGACAGGCAGCACGTACGGATCCCCCTCGAGACCCTTCGTGAACGAGCCGCCCACGAACACATCGGTGGAGCCGAAGAGCCGCACACGCACGGCGGCGAGGACTCCGGGCTGGAAGCCGTCGGCCATGTCGGCGCCGTCCATCCACAGCCAGCGGGCGGTGGCTCCGAACGTGACGCCGAAGGAACGGCTCAGGCTCCACGAGCCGCCCAGGCCCGCGCGCAGGCCTGTCATGCTCCCGCCCAGATCGCCGACCCCGGTCGGCACCAGCGCGGCCGGGTTCGAGAAGTCGAAGGTGCCGCGCTCGGCCGCCACGTCCCCTACGAGCTGGAAGCGCGAGGAGAGATTCTTCGCCATGCGCAGGTCGGCCGTCAGGCGCGTCACGTTGTAGTCGCCCAGGCCCGCGCCGATGAGCGTGGCCCACTGGTGGAGGCCGCGCACGAAGACCCGTGTGCCTTCCAGGGGCAGTCCCGTCTCCGACTGCGTCTGGACCGAGCGCGGGCGCACGGCGCGGCCGTCAGAGGCCACCACCTCCCGAGCCGCAGGGGGCCCGGGGGCGGGGGGACGCGGGGACTCCGCCACGACCGGTCCGCTGTCGGGGGGGGTGTCGCTGCGCGCGGTGCCCGACGCCACCAGGAGCAGGCAGGCCACGGCCGGCACGACGAAGGAGGCACGCATGCGCACACCCTATCCGTCGGATGGCCAGAACACGAAGCGTAGTGTTCCGAGAGCGCCCCCGACCGCTTCCCCGCCGTCCCGCGCGTGGCGCGCTCAGCGCGTGCCGGCTTGGAACGCCGCGGGCGCGCTCTCGGTCAGCACCGCGTGCGACTCGGGCACGACGACCTGCAGCACGACCTCGAGGTCCTGGATCTGCCCGGGCTTGAGATGCAGCTGCTCGTAGGGCAGGAAGAGCTGCAGGTCGTCCCACGCGGCGCGCTCGAAGCGCGGCACCACCGTGTCGCCGGTGGCCACGGTGCCGTTGGGCGTCGTGAAGCGCCCGTCGAGGTCCTTGAGCGGCTGGCCATCGGGCCAGCGGAAGGTGGCGCTGATCAGCGTGTCCTTGCCCCTGCGCCAATCGACGCTGATCTCCGCGTGCACCACCACCCCCACGACCCCCTCTGCGTCCTTGCCCGAGCTCACCCACACGCGCCGGATCCCGGCCCAGCCCTCGGCGGGGCGGGTGGCCTTCACCTCGAAGGCCTGGGCCGCGGTCTCGGCCAGCGGCGGCCCGCCCGTCTCGTCGAGCAGGCGCAGGCGGTAGGCCAGCGCGTGCTTCTGCTCGCCCGGGGCCTGATCCTCGATCACGTGCAGATCGGCGTAGGGCAGGAAGAGGTCGAGATCCTCGAAGCTGGCGCGGGCCTCGCCCGGCGTGAGCTTGCGTTCGACGGCGACCTCGCCGCCGGCCAGGGCGTGGAGGCCGTCGAGGTCCTTGAGGGGCGTACCGTCGGGCCGCTCGAACGTGGCGCGCAGCACGGTGGAGCGCCCGGCGCGGTCCGCGATCACGACCTTGGCGTGGATCAGCAGGCCCATGCCCTCGGGGCGCTGGACGAGGTGCTCGATCCAGGGCGCCTCGATGCGCGTGGGGGCCAGGGTGGACGGGTCCGGGGCAGGGTGCGGCGCGGCGGGTGCCGGATCCGTCGAGGAGGAGATGGCGGCGTGCGAGCTCCCGCCGCGCGCCTCGGTACCCGCTGCCGTGTCCGACCGATCGAGGGCGGGGGGCCGCGGGGAGGGGGTCACGGGCTCCTTGCCGCCGACCCAGCCGAACAGGTAGGCCGCTCCCACGCCCAGGCCCACGAGCCCGAGAGGCAGCACGAGGCGCGGGAGCAGGAGCCTCCACGGCGGGGGCGGCGGGGGTGACGGCGCCTTGCGTTCGAGGGGCGCGTGAGCCAGCAGTGCCTCGAGCGAGTCGCCCAGCCGCTCGATGTGCCGCTCGAGCGGCGGGGTCAGGGCATCGAGCCAGTGCGTGGTCGCCAGCAGGTACTCGACCGCTTCCCGGGGCGTGGCCTCGTCGATGCGGAACGGGATGATGGGGATGTTGGCGTGCACGGACCGCTCGAGCTCGCGCAAGACCTGGTCGGAGAGGTTCGAGTCCTTGGACCAGACGAGCACGAGGGCGCGACTGGCTTTGAGCGCGCCCAGGACTTCCGCCGTCCAGACCGAGCCTGCCTGCACGTCGCGGTGCGCGATCCAGCAGCGGACGCCGCGCGCTTCCAGGTGCGCCACGATGGCGTTGGCCACGTTGCGGTTGACGTCCGAGTAGCTGAGGAAGACGTCGTGTGCCATGGGTCCGCGGTCTCGCGTGCCGCGCCCGAGAAGGCTACGCCCCCTCCGCTCCCGAGACAAGCCGCCCGCCCCGCCGGATCAACGCCCCGGGGCCTTGGGCGTGGGCACCACCTGCCGCAGCGCACCCTGCAGGTCGCGGCAGGCGCGCGCGTTCATCTTGACCATCAGGGGCCAGGCGCCCCGCTTGCCGTCGATCAACAGCAGCAGCGGGCGCTCGTCCACCACGGGCGTGCCGTCCTCCTTGCGGCCCTCGTAGCGCGGGCGCACCTCGAGCGTCAAGCCCTCCTTGAGCTCGATCGTCCGGGTCCGGTAGGGGCCCAGGTAGACGCCGGCCTCGATGGCGGGTTCCGCGTCGTCGTCCTCGCGACCCTTGAGCACCTGCTCCAGGTCGGCGAGCAGCTTGCGTACGTGGCCTTGCGTCAGGCGCAGCTCGGCGAGCTCCTCCTTCCCAGCCTTCACCAGCAGCCGGCAGCTGGCCCCCGCCTTCTCCGCGCGCAGGGAGACGCCGGTGTCCACGATGGCGGCCCCGTGCTCGTTGGCCGCGACCTTCGAATTGTCCAGGCGCGCCTCGAGATGCGCTGCGGGGAACAGCAGGGGAAGGACCGCCCGCTCGGCGGCGAACGGGTCGTTCTCCGCGTTCGTGAGCACGACGACCAGGGCGTCCTCCTCCACCCAGCGGCTCACCTCCGTGCGGTAGCCGGCCACGCCGCCGGAGTGGTGCGCGCGACGTGTGCCGCGCTCGGTGGTCTCCACCTTCCAGCCGCAGGCGTAGCCCTCCAGCGCGGGCGTGACGAGCTTCTCCTTGGCCGCGGCGCCCAGGACCTTCTCGGCACGCAGCGCCTGGTCCCAGGCCAGCAGGTCGCGGGCCGTCGTGACCACGCCGCCCATGCCCTTGTAGCCCCAGCCCCAGTGCCAACGGGCGGCGGTCCAGTCGCCGGGCTCCGGCGAGCGGCGCTTGGTCACATTGTCCTGGCGCGCGAGGCGGGCCTCGTTGATGAACCCGCTGTTCTTGAGCCCCGCCGGGCCGAACAGGTCCTTGTGAACGTAGTCCTCGAAGGTCTTCCCGGTGACCTCCTCGACCACGGCGGCGAGTAGGGCGTAGCCCACGTTGGAGTAGGCGAACTTCGTGCCCGGCTCGGCCGCCAGCGCCGGCGCGAGCATCTGGCGCACGTAGTCCGGTCGCGCGATGGGCGAGGCGTAGGGCACGCCCAGGTCGTCGCGCAGGCCCGCCGTGTGGTTGAGGAGGTGCTGGACGGTGACCTGCTGCTTGTCCTCGGGCACGTCGGGGAAGACCTTGGCGAGGCGGTCGCTGGTCTTCAGCTTGCCCTGCTGCTCGAGCCGCAGGATGGCGGTCGCCGTCACCTGCTTGCTGGCCGAGGCCAGCTCGAAGAGCGTGTCGAGCCCGAGCGGGAGCTTCTCGTAGTCGGCCGCGCCCCAGCAGCGGGCGTAGACGATCTTCCCCTCCTTGGCGACCAGCACGGTGCCCCAGAAGGTCGGCGGCACGGCGGCGAGCACCGCGCGGTCGAGGCTCTTGCCCAGGTCCCCGAGCATGATCGGGGCCTGCGGATCGGCCGCCCGCACGGGACGGGCGGCGAGAGCGGCGAGCAGCAGCAGCACGGGAACCTTGGGCATGGGACCCTCCCCCACGCAGCGTACCCAAAACGCAGGCTCGCGTCCTGGCCCCAGCCTCCTACGCTGACCCACCGTGCGCTCGCGCCTCGCCCCCAGCCCCACCGGCCACCTGCACCTGGGCAACGCGCGCACCTTCCTGCTGACCTGGCTGCACGTGAGCGCGGCCGGCGGCTCGCTGGTGCTGCGCCTCGACGACCTCGACGGCCCGCGCGTCAAACAGAGCGCCGTCGCCGGGACCCTCGAGGACCTGCGCTGGCTCGGGCTCGACTGGGACGAGGGATCCGGCGTGCTGCTCCAGAGCGGGCGCGGCCCGGTCTACGCGGCGGTCGCCGACCGCCTGGTGGAACGGGGCTTGGCCTACCCCTGCGTCTGCACGCGCCGCGAGGTGGACACGGCCTCGAGCGCGACGCTCGGCACGGAGGGACCTCGCTACCCTGGCAACTGCCGCGGACTGTGGCGCACGCGCGAAGCGGCCGAGGCAGCGACGCACAAGCGCGCGGCCCTGCGCTTCGTCACGCCGTCCGGTCCCGTGGCCTTCTCCGACCAGCTCTACGGTGCGCAGGCCTTCGATCCCCAGGCGGACACGGGCGACTTCGTCATCTTCCGCAACAACGGCGTGGCGGCCTACCAGCTCGCCACCGTGATCGACGACGCGGTCAGCGGCGTAGAC
>JANOFW010000418.1:0-1736 GCA_031413835.1 Planctomycetia bacterium | reverse complement strand
GTGTCGAGCCCGCAGAGCACGTTCTCCTCCGCCGCGGCGTTGGCGCGGGCCGCCGGGTCGCTGAGGTGCCCGTAGTGCTGCTTGAGCACCTCGCGCACCGGCGCCGCCACCTCGAGCCAGCGCGCCAGGTAGCCCATGGTGGCCTGCGGCGGCACGCCGCCCAACAGCGCCTCCATGGCACCGCAGCGCGAGTGCCCACAGACGACGACGTCCTCGACGCCCAGCACCTCGACCGCAAACTCGATCGCCGCCGCCGTCGAACCCGGGCTGTCGGCGCCGACCGGAGGCGGCACCAGATTGCCGACGTTGCGCACCATGAACAGGTCCCCGGGCTTGGCGCGCGTGAGCATCGCCGGCATCACCCGGCTGTCGCTGCAGGCGATGAACAGCGCCAGCGGCCGCTGGCCGCGCTCGGCCAGATCGCGGAACAGGGCCTCGTGCTGGCCGAAGTCCTCGCGCTGAAAGCGGTGGATGCCCTCGATCAGGCGCTGCGGCATGCGGCAAGGCTCCGGGGGGCTCGGGGGGCGGGGGCACACCCTACCGGGAGCCGTGCGCAGGGCCCCGCGTAGGCTGTCGCGGGTGAGGCTCCTTGCCCTGCTCGCCGGCTGCCTGTTGCTGCTGGCGGCCTCCTGCCGCACGCGAGCGATGGATGCGTCGAGCGGCGCGGCCCCGCGACAGGTCACGCCGGCCCCCACCAGCGCCTACGAGGTGCCGGGGCCCGTCCCCGCGCCCCTCTCCGACACCCTCGAACGCAGCACCCAGACGCTGGAAGTCCGCAGCGTGCGGCTGCCCCCGCGCCTGCTCCCCGAGCTGGCCCTGCTCCACCACGCCACCGACCCCATCGAGATCCGCCTCTACCTCCCGCGGCACACGGAGGCCGGACCCCGTCCGCTGGTGCTCATGTCGCCGATCCTGGGCAGCAAGGACCTGCTGCTGGGCTCCTTCGCCAGGGCCTTTGCCCACCGCGGCTGGATCACGGCCGTGGTGGAGAGGAAGGAGCTGGCCTTCGACCCGGATGTGGCCATCGAGCAGGCCGAGGACGAGCTGCGCCTGCTCGTGATCCGCAGCCGCCAAGCCCTCGACTGGCTGCTCACCCGACCCGACGTGGACCCGCAGCGACTGGCCACCTGCGGGGTGAGCGCGGGGGCGATCGTCTCGGCCATGGTGGGCGGCGCGGACACGCGCTTCACCGGCCACGTCTGGATCCTGGCCGGAGGCCCGCTCGCCGACGTCATGACCGACACCTCCGAGGGTCGCTTCCGGCGCTACGGCGAGGCGCTGCGCGCGCGCCATGGGTGGACCCCGGAGCAGATCCGCGACCGGCTACGCGCCGTGATCAAGACCGATCCCGTGCTGCTGGCGCCCCACGTCCCGACCCAGAACGTGCTCCTCATGCTGGCGCGGCGCGACACCTCCGTGCCCAGCCGGCAGGGCTGGACGCTCCACGAGGCGCTGGGGCGCCCCTCCCTACGCCTCCTGCCGTTCGGCCACTACCTCTCCTTCGCCCTCCTGCCCTACATCCTGGGCGAGACGACGGGCTTCCTGGCCCAGCGCTTCGCGGGCCCTACTCGCGCTTGAAGTTGATGACGCGGTCGTAGCCGTTGGGCGTCTTCCCGCTGATGTCGCCCTTGTGGACCTTGCCGTCCACCTCGACCCACGCTCGGATCACGAGGTCGGGCTTGACCGCCGACTTGGGCTCGAGGTCGAAGTCGCGGCCCTCGGACCACTCGATGCGC
>JANOFW010000417.1:0-22870 GCA_031413835.1 Planctomycetia bacterium | reverse complement strand
GCCTTGGCGGTGAAGATGTCGTAGGTGGACCAGACCGGCCAGACGTAGCCGATCTTGGGGTCGAAGCGGGGGGGCGTGGGGGGCACGTCGCCGCCCAGGTGCGTCGAGGAGTAGAGGATGCGCTCGTCGCCCGGCAGGAAGAAGGAGCAGGTCGTGCGCCCCTTGCCGGTGCTGACGCGCTTGAGGTCGGTGCCGTCGGCCTTCATGGTGAAGATCTGGTCGGCGGTGTAGGGCGGGCGCGTGCTCTGGAAGATGATGCGCGTCTCGTCGCAGGACCAATAGGCCTCGGCGTTCTCGCCTCCGAAGGTGAGCTGGCGCAGCGCCCCCAGGTGCTTCTCGCCCTCGAACGGCTCGCGCGCCAGCGCCCCGTCGTCGGCCTGGGCCGGCCCGAACGAAGGCAGCATGGCGAGCAGGCTCGCGCAGCCCAGGAGCATGGCCAGCGGGAAGGCACGGCGGAACCGGCGGGGCAGCAGGGTGCGCATCGCCCCCACTCTCCCCGACCCCCGGGCCCCCTCCACATCCGTCCGGCCCGCGCACCGGGACGGGTACCTTCTGGCGGATGCCCAAGCACCCGATCCTCTCCTTCGACGACTTCTCGGCCCAGGCCACGGCCCTGACCGAGGCGCTCCCCAAGGAGTTCCTCGAGGGCATCGAGTCGGTGGACGTGCACCGCGAGCGCAAGGCCGATCCCGTGCTGCCCGATGTGCTGCTGCTGGGCGAATGTGCCACCTCGCCGCTCTCGGAGCTGGTGCAGGAGGAGGCCTTCCGCTCCACCGTCCACCTCTACTACGGCTCGTTCGTGGACCTGGCCAAGGGCGACCCGGCCTTCGACATGCAGGACGAGCTGCGCGAGACGCTCGAGCACGAGATCCAGCACCACATCGAGGACCGCGCGGGCGTCAAGGCCCTGGCCGACGAGGACCACCTCTTCGAGTCCCACGCGCGCTTCAAGGCGGGCCTGGAGGTCGCTCCGGGCTGGTACCGCCGCGGCGAAGAGCTCGCGCCCCGGGTCTGGAAGGTGGACCTCGACCTGTTCGTCGAGCTGCCCCTGCGCCGGCGCGACTTCGAGGCCCGCCGCGGCACCACGCTCACCCTGCAGGTGCTCGACGAGCCGCTCGAGGTCGAGCTCCCGGCCGACGCCGACCCCGAGGAGATCTACACCCTCCCCGAGGCGGGCTGGTTCGAGAGCGCAGAAGAGCTGGAGGAGGGCGAGGAGCCCGACGAGGACACCCCGGGCACCGCCGGCGACCTGCACATCGTGCCCCTGGTGCGCTGACCCGCCTACGCCCCGCGCACGCGCGGGTAGGATGACGGCCTCTCATCCCGAGCTGCCTTGGGCAACCAAGGCACGGCAACCTGGGACGGACAACCCAAGGTGCCCTTCCCGCGGATCCGCACCCCTCCCGGGGATGCAAGAGGAGCCGCGGGAGATGAGGCCCGACGCAGGACGCGCCGGGCAACGAAGTGTCCGGCGCGGTCCCACGGCCGCGGCCTCGGGACGAGCACGGGAGCCCCCCATGCCTCGTTCCCTGCTGCGCCCTGTCCCCCTGCCCCTCCTGCGCACCTACGGCCCCATCGTCGGCCGCGTCATGGCCGGCCTGCAGCGCCTGCCGCAGCTCGAACGCGGTGTGATACTCGGCGTGCGCGCCGGCCAGTTCCGACTCCGGGTCGGCTTGGGGGCCACGTGGAGCATCCAAGCGCACGTGAGCGGGTTCGAGATCGACCGCGGGGGTAGCTTCTCTCACAGCGAGGAGGTGCGCGCGACCCGGGCCTGCCCGGGCGCCGAGCGCGAACGTGAACGGCTGCGACAATACCCGCTGGGCCTACCCTGCAGGATCAGCGAGGAAGACGGGCTGGTGTTCGTCATGGCTCCGGGGGCGTGGTCCGTGCTCCACGACAGCGCCCGCGAGCTGGACGATGGGGTGGTCGAGATGCGCACCAAGGAGGGCGTGACGCTACGCGCCTACCGCATCGTCGAGCGCCCGCGCCACCTCGGCATCGAGGACCTGGGTCCGGCACCCGCAGGTCAGGTGCTGCGTCCTTGTGAGCTCCCGGCGCTCCCCGATCCGCTGGTGAGCCACTATCTCCAGACCGAGCTGCGCGTCACCGACGAGCACCGCCGCACCTGGGCGGTGCGCCCAGCCGAGGAGTCCGCATCCGAGCGCCTGGCCTGGCCCTTCCCCTCGCAGGCGCACGTGCTCACCGCCTGGAACCCGCTCGGCGTCCCCCTGAGCCTGACCGAGAACCGCGCCCGCCAAGGCCGGCTCCTCAAGCAGCTCGCCCGCCGCGGACACCGCTACTGGGGCGGGATCGGCACGCAGCCCGAGACGAGCCCCGGCGCCTGGATCGAGGAGAGCCTGCTCGTAGCCGACCTCTCGCGCCCTGAAGCGGTGACGCTCGGCCGCGCCTACCACCAGCACGCTCTGTTCGAGCTCTGCGGCACGAACCTGCGTCTCATCGGCTGTCGCGACGGCCGCCTCCTGGGCGAACGCACGGTCGCCGCCCACCTCCTGGCGTGAAGCCGAGAGGGGGGCGTCAGGGTGCCCTGGCGACGTGCAACGCGGCTCCCCCCGAGACGCGGGAGAAGCCCTCCAGCAGCGCGGCGGCATCGGGGCCGGCGTCGGCGATGCGCACGCTGTGCACGACGAGGCGGCGGAAGCGGTTCCAACGTGCGAAGGCAGCCACTTCGGCCTCGGGCAGCAGGAAGCGGCCGCCCCGGTGCCGTCCGTCGCTGACCAGCACCAGCGTGTCGGCCGCCGAGGTGCCGAGCTCGGTGAGCGGGCCCGGGCCGAGCCGCGCGAGATCGGCCGCGATCCACAGCCCGTCCATGTGCTCGTGCCAGCGCGACCACCCCGGGGGGGCGGCGTCGAACAGCTTCGCAAGAAGCGTGATCGACCTGGGTCCGGCCGCCAGCAGCTCTCTGCGGCCCAGGACCGAGCTCTCCTGGATCTTGGGCCAGGCGTCACGCGAGCCGTCACGCAGCAGCACCACGCCGAAGCGCTGCGCCGGGCCCAACGTCGTGAGCGCACGGGCGAGCTCGCGCGCCACCACCGTCTGCTGGCGTTCCTGGCCATCACGCCCCACCCAGGACGGATCGGCTCCGAACCAGTCGATGGGCTTGCCCGTGCGTGCCAAGGCGAGATCGGCGGGAAAGACCATGGCGAGCGTCCAGTCGATCACGAACACCACGCCGTCCACGGAGAGCGGCAGGCCGTAGAACCCGGCCGACGGCGCGTCGGAAACCACGGTCGAGGATTCGTCCTTCGGCTCGCGCGCCGCGTCGAAGGTGCCCGCGTCGATCTCGGCCTGACGCTTCGCGAGCCAGGCGGCCCAGGTGGCGGACGTGTCGCCAAATCCCTGGCCGCTCAGGCGGCGCAGCGTCGCCAGCGCCTCGCTGCGCTCGGCGCCCCGGGCGTCAGCAAGTCGCGCGAGGACGGCGCCCAACGAACGGCCCGAGGTGGGCGCGAGGGTACGCAGCGCGTCGAGGGCCGCGCGACGCACGAGCACCTGGGAGTCGCTCAAGCCGTCGACCAGCAGGGGCTCGGCGGTCGGGCCGCAACGCGCCGCCGCCTCGAGGGCCGCCATGCGCAGGCAGAGCAGCTCGGCATGCGAGGCGACGCGCAGGAACGGGAGGGACTCGGGCGAGGCCGCCCGCGCCAGGGCGTCGAGCACCAGCACGCGTCGCCCCACTCCGCGCCGGCCGTCTTTCGCCGTCGCCTGCTCCCAGGCAGAGGTTCCAAGCCAGTGCGCCGCGGCGGGCAGCTCCACGAGGGCGGCGATCAGGTTCGTCTCGCGCTCGGCCAACGCCTGACGGAGGAACGCCGGCGCCTGCTCGTGGATCATCCCGAGGATCGTGGGGCGAGAGCCCAAGATCTCGGCGTCGGTCGTCTCGGCGTCCTCCACGGCCTCGAAGGCGGCCGCCAGCAGCAGGGCCCCGGCCCGCGGCTCCCCCGAGCGGGCCAGACCGCGAGCCAGCTCACCGCGACGGGCTTCGAGGGCTGCCAGCGGCTCGGCCAGGCGCTGCACCTCCGCGTTCGCGCCCTCCGGCACGGGGCCCACCGTTGCGTTCGGATGGCTCGCCAGCACCGACTGGCGGGCCGCGAGCGCCCGCATCAGCCGCTCGGAGAACAGCTCGAAATAGGCACGCGCCTCGACCTCGATGGAGCGCAGCTCACGGCGGTAGGCCTCGACGGGATCGGGCGCGGCGGACGCGCTCGCCCCGAGAGCCGCGACCACGAGGGCCGCGAGCCAACGGCGACGGTAGGTAGGTCCGATCCGCATGTGCCCGCCAACTCTAGAACGCCGCGCGCGGGTAGGGTGGATCCTCCCGCAGCGGGGTGCGGACGGTGGCTCAGGAGGACGAGATGGCGCGCTGGCTGGTCAAGACCGAGCCCTCGACCTACGCCTACGCGGATCTGGCGCGCGAGGGCCGCACGGCCTGGTCCGGCGTCAAGAACGCGGCGGCCCAGATCCACCTGCGAGAGATGGCCACGGGCGACGAGGTCCTCGTCTACCACACGGGCGAGGTGAAGGCGGTGGTGGGCCTCGCCCGCGTGGCCCGCGCCGCCTACCCCGACCCCGGCGACCCGACCCAGCGGCTCGCCTGCGTGGACCTCGTGCCCGTCCACGCCCTCACGCGCGCCCTTCCCCTCACCGAGGTCAAGGCCGAGCCGCGCTGCAAGGCGTGGGACCTCGTGCGCCAGTCGCGGCTGAGCGTGATGCCGGTGCCGCGCGAGGTCTGGACCTGGATCCGGGTCGGCACGAGGCGCTAACGAGCCGGCGGAGAAGCACGCCAGGCGACCACAGTGTGCGAGCCCTGGCCGATCAGGAGCAGGCTCCCGTCCGGCGCAGAAGCCAGGGCGCGCCACTCCGTGACGCCCGACACGTCGGGGACGGGATCGTCGGCCGTGGCCACGACCCGAGCGCCACGACCCGGGGCCTTGAGCGTGGCCAGCCGTCCCAAGCCCGGGCCCACGAGCGCGTGGTAGAGCCCGCTGCCGGCGCACAGCGCCCGGATGCCGTCACCACCCGTCTCGCGCAGGTCCGCCGTCCACCCGCCCTGGAGCTGGCCGAAGCGGTCCAGCGTGCTCACCTGCAGCCGCCCCGGCTCCGTGCCCGCACGCTCGACCACGAGCAGGTCGTCGCCGGCACCGGCCTCCGAGCCGTTGGACAGGCAGGCCAGTCCTGCGCCGCTGTCGCGCCAGTCCAGTCGCTCGCGGCCCTCGCGCGGTCGGTCGGGCACGGCGAAGGCCGCATCGAGTCGCACCGCGTCTGCTCGTCCGTCGGCAGCGCGCGTCAGCCGTCCCCGCCAGACGATCCCGTAGCTGCGCTCGAGCAGGTAGAGAGCCTCCAGGTCGTGGGCCGGAGGCCGAGAGCGCAGGCGCCGCGCCTCGATGCCGACGAGCACCACGGGCTGGTCCCAGAGCAGGCCCAGCGGGTAGGCCTGGCTGCCCAGCTCGTCGCCGCGGCGCCCCGAGCCGTAGCCCTCCAGCACGTTCGTGCGCGCCACCTCGATGGGCAGCGGCCGGGCGCGGGGCGCGCCGCCGGCCGACAGGGCCGCGACCTCGACCGCGAAGAGGCGGCGTTCACCCTCGGCCAGCAGCAGCAGGAGGTCCTCGTACACCGTGGCGGCCACGACACGCTCGACCCCGGCGAGCCGCACGCTCTTCCACGCGCCCTGGGCGGGGGAAGCGGGTGCCGGCGACTCGGCGCCGCAGGCGCCCAGCGCCGAAGAGAGACACGCCAGGGCGAGCCGCCAGGCTCGGGCCGGCGCCCTCATGCCACGCCCCCATCCGCGGGACGCACGCCGCGCTCGATCACCAGGCCCACGGCGCGCGCCGCCGGCACCACGCCGGGCTTGACCAGCCGCAGGCGCACCCACGGCGCGCGGAACTCGGCCAGGAGCCGGCGCGCCAGCTCCTCGCCCAGGGTCTCGAGCAGCCGCGGCTGGAGCGCCGCGACATGGCGCTGCACGGACGCGGCCAGCACGGCGTAGTCGACGGCCTGGCTGAGGTCGTCGTGCGCGGCGGCGCGGCTCGCGTCGCAGGCCAGCTCCACGTCCACCAGCACCCGTTGCGGCGCACGGCGCTCGTGCTCGTGGACGCCGATGATCGTGGCCGTCTCGAGGCCCTCGAGGAACACGCGATCACGCGGCGTGCGGTCCGGCATGCGGGCCTAGAGCTCGTGGGCGGCGCGCTGGGCCACCCAGGTCCGCGCCTCGTCCACGCCTCGGAACAGGGGGAAGACCTGGTCGAGCCCGATGCTGCGGATCAGGCGCTCCACGGGCCGCGTGAGTCGGGCCAGGACGAGCACGCGCCCCTGCTCCTCGAGCGACTTGCCCACGCGCACGAAGAAGCCCAGGCCCATGCTGCTCACGAACGTGACCTCGCCCAGGTCGAGCACCAAGCCGGGGTCTTGGCTCGCGAGGTAGGGCTCGACCTCGCGCTCGAGGTCCGTGAGGACCTCGCGCACGAGATCGCCGCTGGCGGTGACGACGGGGACCAGGGCCATGGCGGAAGTGTGTCACGACATGCGGGGCGCGGCAACCCGCGCCAGCGAACTTTCAGCGTCGCACGAGGGTGAAGCTCAATCCCGTCTCGTCGAACGGCAGACGGATGCGGTCGGCGTCGTAGGTGGCCTCCTCGGGCTTGTCCTGCTCCCCCGGCCGCTTCTCGACGGGCTTGCCGTCCACCGTCTGGTGGAAGAAGCGCAGCGTGCGCCCCTCGGCCGACCAGCGCCCGACGATGTCCTGCCGCAGGCCCAACGAGGTGCTGCGCAGCCCGAAGACGCCGTCGCCGCGCAACTCGAGCTCCAGCCCCACGCGCGCCGCCTGGGCCTCCTCGCGCGCCACGGTGTCGGGACCCTCGGGGGCGAAGCGCTTGCGCACCGACTCCAGGAGCCCCTCGCGGTCCAGCGTCCAGAGCCCCGTGGCCGCGTGGGCCCCGCCCTGCTCCGCGGTCGGCGCAGGCTCCGTGCCGCCGCAGGCGACCAGGGACAGCGCCGCGAGCACCCCGACCGCGAGCGAGCGTGTGGCGCAGAGCACGGGACACATCAACGGCTCCCCAGGCTGAGCTTCTCGACCGCCCAGACACCCTTGACCCGCCGCAGCAGCACGGGCTGCTCGGGTCCGGCGCCGTAGCGATAGAGCACCTCGGCTTCGTCGGGTCGCGTGGGGTCGATCTTGAGCCCGCCTTGGACCGGTGCGAGGTCGGTCGGCGTGGCCGCACGCATGAACAGGCTCCAGGCCGAGCGCAGGTTGCCGGCTCGGGCGCCCTCCACGAGCGCCGCGGGCACCTCCGGCCAGCGCTGGCGAACCTGGGCCATGAGCCGCGGCCCTTCCGTGGGGCTGGCGAGCAGCGCGCAGAAGGCGCGCAGGTCCTGCTCCAGGGTCTGGCGTCCCACCGGCGTGAGCAGCGCGTGCAGCGCGTCGAGGTCGTGACCCGCCAGCGCCGCCAGCACGCCCTTGAACACGCTCTGCCAGGTGCTGCGGTTGACCTCGGGGGGCCGGGGGGGCGCCTCCGACCCACTCTCGCCGCACCCACCCAACGTGTAGGCACAGCCCAGCAGCAGGCCGCCGAGCCGGAAGCGCAGGCCAAAGGTCCGCATGGAGGCGCATCCTATGCGCCCACAGCGTCCCCACCATCCGTAGGGTAGGAACCAATGTGGTCCTCCGTCGCCCTTGAGCAAGCCCGTGACCGCGCGCTGGCCGAGGTCGGACGGGTGCTGGGTCTCGCGCCCTGGCCGAGCGTGCCCGTGCGCTGGAACCGGCGCCTGCGGCGCGCCGGCCGCGCGGTGATCGACGGACCGCGGGGCCGCGTACGCACCGCGCGCGTCGAGCTCTCGCCGGCCTACTTCGAGGTCTACCCGCAGGATCTGCACGGCATCCTGGTGCACGAGGCCGTGCACGTGGGTCTGGCGCTGGTGGGCCTGCCCTTCGGCCACAGTCCCGACTTCCGGCGCGTGTGCGCCGCGGCAGGCGGCATGCAGCACGGACGTCCCCTGCCCGGCCGGGTGCTGCGCTACCGTTGTCCGGTCTGCGCCGTGGTGCTCGAGCGCCGCCGCCCGGCGGCCTCCGGTCGCTGGTGCGCTCGGTGCGTGGACCTGGCCGTCCAGGCGCGCCAGGACCCCTTCCGCCCTGAACGGGCCCTGGTGCTCGTGGGCGTCCACTTCCAGGGGCCCGCCACGGGGACCTAGGACCGGGGCGACCCAGCCCCCGGGGCGCGTTCGGACCCCCGGGACGCTACCCTTGGGGCCGTCCGCAGGGGCCTGCTGGACGCAGCCGCGGCCCCCTATCGCGCCCCTGAGAGGCCCCCATGCGCACCCTGTTCCGATCCGTTCTGCCCCTCCTCTTGTTCACGCTGGCCTTCGCGGGCCCCGCGCTGCTTGCCCGCCCGGCCTGCGCCGACGCCCCCGCCGGAGACCAGACGGTTCCGGATGTGGTCGGGCTTCAGGTGCGCGACGCCGAGGTGCTGCTACGGCAGGCCGGCTTCCAATTCGAGATCGAGGCCGTGCTGGCGCCCGGCGTGGTCGTGGGCGAGGTGCTGGGCCAGGACCCGGGCGGCTTGGCCGTCCGGCCCACGAGCGTCACGATCCGCGTGCGCGTGGCCGGGGCGAAGAAGGTGGTGGAGCCCACGCCTCCCGTCGCGCCTCCCGTCGCGCCGCCTGCGGAGCCGCCGCCTGCGGAAGCGCCGCCCTCCGGCAACCTGCCGGAGCCCCCTACGTTGGAGCCTGCGGCACCGACGGCCGTCGAGCCGCCGGCAGAGGTGCCTGCGCCGCCGCCCGCCGAGGTGCCCCTGGCGTCCGTGCTGCCCGGACTCGAGAGCCTGCCGGCCGAGCCGGGCCCGGACACGAGCGGCCCCGCGCTGCCGAACACCTTCGGCCTCTCGCGCCAGGAGGCGGAGCAGAAGCTGGCCGGCTACCAGCTGCTGCTGGAGGTCACGCTCACCTCGGCCGATATGCAGGGCCGCGTGGTGGAGCAGCACCCGATGCCCGGTACCACCCTGGCGCTCGGCCAAGTGGTGACGCTCATCTTCGGCCTGGCCAACGAGCCGGGCCGCGAGTACCGCCAGGTGCCGGCGCTCGAGGGGCTCACGACCGAGCAGGCGCAGGAGAAGCTGACCAAGGCCGGTTACGGTGTCGCTTGGTGCAGCGTCCCGAGCCCGAACGACCGCGCCGGCCTCGTGGTGGACACGACGCCGCACCGCTTCTCGTACCTGCTCAAGGGCGAAGCGGTGCGCGTGCGCATCGGCCGCGGCAACGGCGAGGCGCTGCCGCACCCGGCCACGGAGGTCGCGCCCCTGCCGCCGACGCCGAGCACCGAGCAGCCGCCCTCTGGCGAGCTGCCCGCGCCCGCCGAACCCGTCGCGCCCAGCGAGCCCCCGCCCCCTCCTCCGCCTCCGGCCGAGCCCACCCCGGCTCCGAGCGAGCCGCCCGCTGGGCCGGTTCCAGCCCCCAGCGAGCCGCCGCCCAGTGAACCTGTGGCTCCGCCCAGCGAGCCGCCGCCCAGCGAGCCGCCGCCAGCGGAGCCCGTCCCCGCCGAGCCCGTCCCGACCGAGCCGGCGCCGACGCCCTTCCTGCCCCAGCCGCCGCGTCCCGCACCGGGCCCCGTGGCGCTCACCGGCCCCGCCGACAGCGACAGCTTCCCGCGCGCCTACGGCCCCACCTTCGAGTGGCGCACGGTGCCCAACGCCGACGGCTACGAGTGGGAGCTCGAGCAGGAGACGAACGGCAGCTGGCAGGCGGCGCGCACCGAGCGGCTCATCGGCACGAAGTTCCGTCCCGCGCGCATGGAGATCGGCCGCTACCGCTGGCGCGTGCGCGCGCTCAACGGCGAGGTGCCCGGCTCCTGGGCCGACTACCGCCTACTATTCCTTTACTAGTAGCGCGGATCGACGCACGCCGCGCTGGGCTGCGGGCGCTCGGGCCACCGCGTCGTCCTACTGTAGGAAGACTACACGGCGTCCTCCGCGGCGGCCCTCCGCACCGCATCCAGCGCGGCGGTGCGCGAAGCCAGGCTTCCCTGGGAGGCGGATCAGGCAGGGAGTGCCGCCTCTACACCAAACTTCTGGCCCAGCGCGCCGCTAGTCCCCATACGCGAGCACGCGGTCGCCGCCCAGGGGCTTGGCGGTGAGCAGCGCGCGATCGGCGAGGCGCAGGATGGCGTCAGCGGGGTTCTTCTCGGCCGCCGGCACGTCTTTCACGATGGCCACGCCGATCGTGATGCGCTGCTGGAGGCGGCCCTCCGGGCCGAAGCCGCGCGCGCGCACGCTGGTACGCAGACGCTCGGCCACCGCGCGTGCGCCCTCCCGGCCCGTGCTGGGCAGCAGCACGCAGAACTCGTCGCCGCCGTAGCGCGCGAGCACGTCGCCGTCGCGCAGGCCGTCGCGCAGCGTGTTGCCGACCTCCTGGAGCACGGCGTCGCCCACGGCGTGCTCCTCCTTGTCGTTGACGCGCTTGAACTCGTCGAGATCCACCATCAGCACCGCGAGGTCGTCGTCGTAGCGGGCGGCGCGGGCCAGCTCGCGCACCAGCACCTCGCGGAAGTAGCCGCGGTTGTAGAGCTGGGTGAGCGGGTCGCGCGAGGCCTGCTCCGCCAAGCGCCGGTTGGCGGCGCGCAGCGCCTCCTCCATGGCGACCCGGTCGGAGACGTCGCGCAGCGTGAGCACCAGCCCCTCCACCCGGCCCGCGGCGCTGCGCACGGGCGAGAGCGTGACCATGCAGGGCACACGGACGCCGGACTCGGTGGCCACGCGCACCTCGCCGGCCCACTCGCCGCCGACGTGCACCGCGGCGCTCAGGTCGGCCTTGACGCGCGGGTCGTCCTCCAGCGCGAACAACGCGGTCAGGGGGCCCAGGCCGGCGTCCGCGCCGCGGTGGCCCAGCAGCAGCACGGCCGCCGGGTTGACGTACTCGATGGCGCCGGTGCGATCGGCGATCACCACCGCCGCCGCCGTTGAGGCCAGCGCGTCGGCCAGGCGCGAGGTGCGCTCGAGCGTGCGCGCCCGGGCGAAGGCCACGCCCAGACGTGCGCCCAGGGTCGTCAGGTAGGCGCCCGCCCCGTCCGTGAGCACGAAGTCGAGCGCCCCCAGCCGCGCCGCCTCCACCCAGCGCGAGGCCGCCGGGTCGGGTCCCAGCACCACGATGGGCACCGGCACCGACATACGCGCGGCGGCCTGGAGGAAGTCGAAGGCCGTCATGTCGGCCATGCGCTCTTCGATCAGCACCACGTCGGGCAGCCCGGGGCGCGCCAGCGAGGCCAAGGACGCACCGCCGCCGGGGACGACCTCGACGCGGTGGCCCTGGGCAGTGAGCGCGGCGGACAGCGAGCGCGCGCGCTCCGGGTTGTGCTCCGCGATCAGGACATGCACGTCGCCCTCACCCTACAACAGCAACCGTGAGGCGGCCACGCGACCGCACGCTAACCCATGATCGAGTAGCCGCCATCCACGACGATCGTCTGCCCTACCATCTGCGCTGACAACGGGCTGACGAGGAACAGCACGCACTGCGCCACGTCGTAGGGCTGCGTCAAGCGGCCCGCCGGGGTGCGCCGTGCGCTCTCCTCGAGCAGCTGGAGGCGGTTGGGGAAGTGCTTGAGGGCGTCGGTGTCCACCACGCCGGCCGAGATCGCGTTCACGCGCACGCCGCGCGGCGCGAGCTCGATGGCCAGGTGGCGCACGAGGCTCTCGAGCGCCGCCTTGCTGGCGCCCACGGCCGCGTAGTTGGGGATCGCGCGCACCGCGCCCAGGCTGGAGACGGCCACGATGTGCCCGCCCTCGGGCCCCATGAGCTTGACCGCGTGCTGCGCCAGGGAGAGCAGGGCGCCCGCATTGATGTCCATGGTCCAGTGCCAGTGCCGGGCGGTGAGCTCCAAGGCGGGCTTGATCACCCCGCTGGCCGCGTTGCTGATCAGGATGTCGAGCCGGCCGAACTCCTGCGCCAGGTAGGCGAACATCGCCTCGTGCGACTCGTTCTCGGCGACGTTGCCCTTCCAGAGCAGCGCCCGCCGGCCCAGCGCCTCGACGGCGGCGGCCGTCTCCTGCGCCGGGGCCTTGTTGCGCAGGTAGTTGATGGCCACGTCGCAGCCGGCCTCGGCCAGGCGCACGGCGATGGCCCGGCCGATGCCGCGGCTGCCGCCGGTCACGAGGGCCTTGCGCCCCGTCAGGTCGATGCCGATCCCGGTCATGCGCCCACGCCCCCAGGAAGGAAATCTGGCCAAGCCGGTCCGCACCCCCGGTCAGGGGTGGGGTTGACGAGGCTTCGTGCCGATTCCAGGGGAGGAACGGTACCCTGGAAGATGCAGGGGCGACCAGCCCACCAGCAGCGTCGGGCGCTCCGACGCGGAGGATCCCACCGTGCGGGCCTGGCCCAGCTTCGGCGCGATAAGCCTGTTGTTCGTCGTCCCCGCGTGCGGCACCGTGGGTCGCCGCGAGGTGACCCAGTCGCCGGCGCCCGTGGCGAGCGTGGGCGCCAGCACCGATGCCGGCGAACGCTGGCTTGGTGCCGAACCGATCGGGGGCCTCGTCGTCGAGACGGCGCCGCGCCTGGGGGCCGCCTCCCCCCGTCCGCCCGCACCGCCGGCAGCTCGCAGCATGGCGGCGCCGCCCGTCCCCGTCGCGCCCCAGGCGCCCGCTCCCCGGCCCGGCAACCTCAGGCGCACCCCCCCGCCCCCCCCGCCCCCCGCCTGGCCGAAGACCCCGCCCTTGCCGCCGCCGCCGGGCTCCGCCGCGGCCTGGCAGCCTGCCGCCCGCGAGCCCATGCCTCCGCCGGTCATCGAGCATGTGGGCTCGGTGACGACCTCCGACGGCGCACGTCCGGGCAGCTTGCCCGTGGCGATCCACCCCTCGTCCGTCCAGCTCCCCCCTGGCGAGATGGTCGAGTGGGCGCCCGTGGGCACGCGCAATCCGCACGCCGGGGCGAACGACTCCGCCAGCCTCGAAGGCCCGCCGTCGGGCATCCTGCCGCCGCCCGTCGTCAAGCGCCGGAACTGAAGCCGGTCGGGCCGCTCTCGGCGCTCCCCCGCCCACCCTGCCCCGCCGGACCGCGGTAGAACGATAGGGGCGGGACGTCGGCCTGGTGGAGCCTCGGCTCCCGGAGCTCGGTTGCGCACAAACCTCAGGCGTTCCCTTCCTGCTGCCCTGGTCCTGGGTGCCGCCCTGTTCGCGGTGATCGCGGCGTTCGCGCCCCTCAGCGGCTGCGGAGGCGCCAGCGGGCATCTCACGGCCTCCGTGGACACCCTCGACTTCGGCACCGTGGCCCACGGTGAAGAGGCTGCGCGGACGGTGCGCGTGAAGAACGCGGGCCGACGCGCCGTGCTGCTCACGGCGGCGATCCCCTCGTGCGCCTGCCTGCACGTGGACTCGGCCTTCCAGCGCTCGCTGCTCGGCGGCGAGGAGACCGAGATCCGCGTCATCCTCACCTCGGACACGGTCACGCCGCAGAAGCTGCAGCACAAGTACCTCGAGGTGCGCAGCGACGACGACCAGGCGCCGGTGCTGCGCGTGGCGCTCATCGGCGAGATCCAAGCGCGCCTGAGCCTCGTCCCCCAGGTCCTGCGCGTCGGCCCCGACGACGCGGCCGGCCGCGGCCATGCACGGCAGGTGAAGCTGCGCACCGCGAAGGGCTACCGCGCCACGATCCAGTCCTCCGAGCTCTCGCATCCGAGCTGGTTCCTCGTGGCGCAGAAGGCCACCCCCGACGGCAGCATCGACCTGATCGTGAGCGTCACGCCCGATCCGACGCGACGCGGCCCCGTCGACGCCAAGCTCAAGCTGAAGGTGCTCGTGAACGGAGGCAGCCTGCCCCCGCAGGTCTACGAGCCGGTGCTGAGCATCCAGGGTTCGTGGTGAGCCGGCCGCGCGCGCGATGACCTCTCCCGCTCGCTGGCTGCCGCTGCTCCTGGTGCTGGCCGCAGGCTTGGGCGTGGCGCTGCTGCTGCTCGAGGGCCACGCGCCGGAGGGCTCCGCCGACGCCTTCGACCGCGAGCTCGACCCGCTGGGCACGGGCGCCGACCTCACCGGCCGCGAAGGCCTCGAGCTCACGGGCGAGCTGGGCCGCCACCGTCCGAGCGGCGCGCCCGAGGCGGTGCCGGATGCGAACGCCCCGGCCGCGCCCACGTTCGCAGCCTCCGAGGGCATCGCCGGCCGTGTGCTGGACGGCAAGGGGGAGCCGATCGACAAGGCCACGGTCACGCTGCACCCCTTCCCGCTCAACTCGTTCTGGGGCGCGGCCGACGAACCCGCCTTGGCCGATACCAAGACGGGCAAGGACGGCGCCTTCCTGGTGGGGCCGGCTCCGGAGGGCCGCGTGAAGGTGCGCGCCGTGGCGGCGGGCTTCGCCCCCAGCGTGGTGCCCGTGCCGCGCCGTGGCTCGCGCATCGAGATCACGCTCGACGTGGGCGGCGCCCTCGCCGTGAAGGTCGTGGACGGCAAGGGCGCCGCGCTGGCCGAGGCCAGCGTGCAGCACATCGCCGGCAGCTGGGGCGCGCAGGTCGTGACCGAGGCGCTCACGAACAAGGAGGGGCTGGCGCGCTTCGACGCGGTGCCCACGGGCAGTGGCCAGGTGATCGTGACCAAGCCGGGGCTGGGCCTGGTGCGCCAGCCCGACGTAGCCGTGCCGCCCCAGCAGCTGACCGAGCTCACCGTCGTGCTCCAGGGCGGACGCGAGCTCGCCGGGCAGGTGCTCAACGCCGACGACCAGCGGCCCGTCACGGGGGCGACCCTGGAGGTGCACTACCCCTGGGTGCAGGGCGTGAAGCCGTCGGTGCCGGTCCAGACCGACGAGGACGGGCGCTACAAGGTGTCCATCGACGTGCCCACGGGTGAGCAGTTCGAGCTGCGCGTGCGCCACGCCGCCTTCGCCGAGACGCGGCTGTGGCTCAACTACAACGACTCCGGCAGCGGCTCGATGAAGCACGACGTGCGCCTCTCCCAGGGCGCGCAAGGCCTGAGCGGGCGCGTCAGCGGCCGCGACGCGGGCGCCGTGTCCGGGGCCACGGTCACCTACGGCGGGGCGCAGCCCGGGCAGACGATGCCCAGCGCCACCACCGACGCCGAGGGCCGCTTCGAGCTGCCCGCGCCGGTCTGGGGCGGGCCGGGCTCCTCGTGGTGGGTGATCGCCACCCACGCGAGCGAGGGCGTGGGGCACGCCCACGCCGCGCTCCCCGGCCGCAACGACCCGCGCGGCAAGCAGGTGGAGATCCGCCTCACCGGCTGCGGCGGGATCGACGGACGGGTGAAGGACGGCGCGGGTGAGGCAGTCGAGGGCGCTGCCATCTCCATCACGCCGGACTGGAGCGCCATGGAGCGGGGCATGCGGGGCGGCCGCGGCTTCGACTGGCAGCTGATGAACCTGCTCCAGGATCCCAAGGTCGGCGGCCGCCTCACGGCGGTCAGCGACGGCGAAGGCCGCTTCAACATCCCCGGCGTACCGGCCTTCACCTACCAGGTGGCCGCGCTCTGGGGCGGGCTCATGGCCACCCACGAGAGCCCCGTGGAGGTCAAGGGCGGTCAGACCTCGCACGCCGACCTGGTGCTGGGCGAGGGGGCCTCGATCGAGGGCCTCGTGCTCGACACGGAGGACCGGCCCGTGGCCGGCGCCATGCTCTGGGCGCAGGCGATGCAGAACCGCCCGGGGATGACCGCGGTCTACCCCAACGCCCGCTCGCAGAGCGACGGCCACTTCACGCTGCGCGGCGTGGGACCGGGCCCCTACCAGGTCAACGCCCAGGCGGCCGGCTACGGCAACGATCTCGCCAAAAACATCGTGGCCGGCACGCGCGACGTGACGATCAAGCTCAAGTCCCTGGGTTGGATCGACGGCCAGGTGCTGCTCGACAACCAGCCCTACGTGGGCACCTTCCACGTGAGCTTCGCGCGCCAAGACTCGGGTCAGGGTGGCTCACCGCGCAACCTGCGCAACATGGAGGGCAACGACGGCGGCAGCGAGGAGCAGACCTTCAACCACCCCGAAGGCCGCTTCCAGAAGCGCGGCCTCTCCGGCGGCGAGTACACGCTCACGGCCAGCACCCCCGAAGGTCTGGTGGTGCTCGAGCCGGGCTCGGCGCACGTGGTCGAGGGCCGCGGCGCGGGCCCGGTCTCCCTGCGGCTCCAGCAGGGCGCGACGCTGGTAGGCGAGGTCGAGGGCGCCGACGGACGTCCCCTGTCCAACTCCTGGCTCTACGCCCAACCCGTCAAGGGCGAGGGCGCGGGCCCCGGCGTCTCGGCGCGCACGGATGAGAAGGGCCTCTTCCGGCTGCGCGGCCTGGGTAGCGGCGCCTACCGCGTGCAGATCGGCACCGATCAGGGCGTGCAGTGGAGCGAGCAGGTCGATCTGTTGGTGGGCACGGAGCGCCGCGCGCGCTTCGTCGAGCGCCTGCCGGGCCGTGTGCGCGTCACGGTGCAGGACGAGGACGGCGCGCCCCTCGCCAAGGCCCGCCCGATGCTGCACGACGGCGCGAACAACGAGGTCCACCCCAACTGGCAGCTCCTGCGTCGGGAGAACATCGTGGACGGTCGCACCAGCGAGTCCTGGGAGCGCGCCACGACCACCGACACCTCGGGTCAGTGCACCCGCCACCACGTGCCCCCCGGCCGCTACCGCGTCAGCGCCGCGCTCCAGGGCTACGAGAGCCAGGGCGAGGGCGCCTGGGTGGACGTAGGCGCGGGCGCCGTCACCGACGTCACGTTGACCCTCAAGCGCGCGCCCTGAGCTTTCGGAGCGCTGGGCTGCCGCCTTGGCTGGCGAGCCGCGGCAAGCGCGGCTCGCGGCTCGGGCCCCCGCGTCGTCCTCATGTAGGAAGACTCCCTGTGGCAGGAAGAGGCATGTCGTCCTCCGCGGCGGCCCTCCACGGCGCCCCGCTTGCGGGGCGCCTGGCAACACGCCCAGCCAGCGCCCCGAAGTGCCCCAGCCGAGTTCCAGACCTGAACTTGGGACGCCCCCGCTACCGGGGTCTGCTTGCCAGCCGCCCCGCTTGAGGCGACCCTGGGGCCATGGAACTGCGCCAGCTGGAGTCGTTCCGCGAGGTCGTGCGGCAGGGCTCGTTCACCGCCGCCGCACGCCAGCTCCACATGACGCAGCCGGCCGTGAGCCTGCACATCAAGTCGCTGGAGAGCGAGCTCAAGGCGCGGCTCCTGGAACGCGATGGCCGCGGCGTACGCCTGACCGAGGCCGGCAAGCTCGTGCTGGAGGCGGCCGAGACGGCCCTGGGCTCGTTGGTGGAGGTGGCCCGGCGGGTTCGTGAGAGCCAGGCTCCCGAACGCGGGCGCGTGGTCCTGGCCTGCGGCGACACGCTGGCGCTCTACCTCTTGCCGCCGGTGCTCAGCCTCTTCCGCCGGGAGCATCCCCTGGCCGAGGTGGCCGTGCAGAACCACGGCAGCCGCGTGATCCTCGACCTGGTGCTCAAGCGTGAGGCCGACCTCGGCATCGTGACGCGCCCTCCCTTTCTCGACCCGGCGCTCTGGGCGCGCACGCTGCTGAGCGACCCCTTCGTGCTCGCGCTGCCTCCGGGCCACCTGCTTGCGAAGGGGGTGGGCGCGCTCCACGATCTCGACGGCCAACCCGCCGTGCTGCTCGCGCGCACCACCGAGACGCGCGGCCTCATCGAGCGCGGGCTCGAGGCCGCCGGGACGCGATTGGCCGTGGCGCTCGAGTCCCTGAACCTCGAGGTGGTCAAGGCCTACGTGGCCTCGGGGCTGGGGCTCTCGATCCTGCCCGAGATGGCCGTGACGCCGGCCGACAGGAAGACCCTCACCATCCTGCCCCTGCCCGCCGGGATCGCGCCGCGCCGCATCACGGTGGTGCGCCGCAAGGACCGGGTGCCCGGCCTGCTCACGACCGCCCTCCTGACCCTGCTCGCGCGCCAGTTCCGCGGCCCCGCGGGGGAGGACGGCGCCGCAGCGGGCGCGAAAGCCGGCAACCCCTGAGGCTCCGGCGCATCGCAGCCGGGGGGGGCATGGAGGCGCGCAAGCCTGCGGAAGCGCAGGCGTCCCGCGGCGGCGCACACCCACGCGCCGTGCTTGCGCGGCTACGCGAGCGGCTGCTTGAGGGCTATCGCCGGGCGCTCGCGCCCTATCGAGATCGCCCCTGCGTGCTGGTCCAGTTCCCGGACCACGAGAACCCCGGCGATGCGGCCATCTGGGAGGGTGAACGTCGGCTGCTCAGGCGCGTACTTCGGCGCAGGCCCGTGGTCGCGACCATCAACCGGCGCCTGCGCGAGAGCGTGGCGCGCGTAGGCCGGCAGGCGGTCGTGCTGCTCCACGGCGGCGGCAACTTCGGAGACCTGTGGCCTGAGCCGCATCGCCTGCGCCTCGAGCTGCTGGAGGCGCACCCCGATCTCGACTATGTGCAGCTGCCGCAGTCGATCCACTTCGTCGGCGGAGGCACACTCGACCGCACGCGCGCCGCGCTGCGCCGCACGCGATCCTTCACGCTCCTCGTGCGCGAGAGCGCCAGCCTCGCCGCGGCCACAGACCAGCTGGGCTGGGCGCACAGCCTGCTGCTGCCTGACTCCGCGTTCGCGCTCGCGGTGCCCGAGCGCATGCCGCAGGCACCGGGCCCCACGGCGGTCTGGCGGTCGGACCGCGAGGCCTCCCCCGATCGGAACGCGCCGCCGGACACGGGGGGCGAGGCCGCCTGGATGTCGGCGCCCAGCAGCTGGCGCCACACCCTGCTGCGTGGTCTGCGGCGGGTCGGCCTGCGCGACCACCTGCCCGTGCGCTGGTCCGAGGCCCTCTGCGGCCCGCTCCACGAAGGCCTGGCCCGGCGTCGGGTGGCGCGAGCCTGGGCGCTGCTCGGAGCCCGCGAGCGGATCGAGACGGATCGACTGCACGCCCACGTCCTGGCTTGCATGCTGGGCCGGCCCAACCGGCTGCTGCCCAACGTCTACGCCAAGAACGAGTCTACCTTCGAAACGTGGACACACGCCTTCGAATGCGCCTCCTTCGGCGCAGCGAGCGCTCTCGGGGACGGGCCGTGAGAGTCGAGAAGATCCGCATCGCCCCTGCTGCCGCGTCGCGCGTACGACTCGAAGCGCAGGTGCGTTACGACGACCGCCCGCGACGGCCCGAGACGATCTGGTTCGAGGTGTCCGACTCGCTGGCAGGGAGCCTGGACGACTCGACCGGCAACGCGTTCCTTGCGGCGCTGCTGCCGCTTGCGACGGTGCTCGAACAGCGGCTGGAGATCGAGGCTCCCGTGGACGAGCCCTTGTTGCGCCATGCAAGCGAGATCCGCGCCTGCTGGGCCGGCTGGTACGGCACGCGGAAGGACCTCGAGATTTCGGCGCCGACGAGGCCCTGTCCGGGCGCTCGCCCCGCCGGGCGTGCGGCGTTCTTCTCCGGGGGCGTCGATTCCACCTACACGGCATGGCGCGGGGCCGGGCTTCTCGACGCGGCGCCCGCGCCCCGGACACTCGACGAGCTGCTCTTCGTCGAGGGCTTCGACATTCCCTTGAACGCCACGGCAGCGCTCGATGCCGCGCGAGCGAACGCCCTGTCCGCCGCCCAAAAGATCGGTCTGCCGCTCACGACCATCGGGACCAATCTGCGCGTCACGCGCTGGCGCGAGGCGGACTGGGCGCTGCTTGCACACGGGGCCGCGCTTGCGGCCGTGGCGCTCGCGCTCGGGGGGCGGCTGGGCGAGGCGCGCATCGCAGCGTCCGTCTTCGCGGGGCGCGACGCCGCGTGGGGGTCGCACCCCGAGACGACCGCGCGCTACTCCTCGTGGACGCTCGCCCTGCACGAGGACGGATTCGAGATCGATCGCATGCCGAAGCTGCGCGCGCTCGCCCGCCACCCGGCCGCAATCGGTCACCTACGCGTGTGCTGGAGCTCCCCGACAGGCGAGAACTGCGGGATCTGCAAGAAGTGCATCCTGGTTCGGGTGATGCTCGACCTGATCCTGGGCGAGACGTCCTGCCCCGTCCTGCCGCGACCAGCCGACATGCTCGTCCGACTGCGCGACCTGCCTGTCCATAGCGGAGACGAGTGGGACAACGTCCGCGAGATCCAGCGCGAGGCGCTGGCCCGGGGACGCGCTGACGTGGTGGAAGCGACGACGCAGGCGCTCTCCGGCGACCCGACAGTTCGGGACCAGGTGACCATCCAGCGGCCGCGGTCGATGCGCCCCTCGTGGTGGCGTCGGCTCGCGACCCGCCGGTAGGAGAGGCGGCCCGAGGGGCCTTGACGCGCGCAGCGGGAGCCCGACGTGCCGTCCGCTCGCTTCGGGGCTCCCCCGCAGGGGGGACGGCACCGAGGCGGGCGGGCGCACGAACCGGAAACCGCTGAGCCCCGGGCGCGTCGTAGTCTCATGGCCTGCTGCGTCCTGCTCGCTCCTCCGGAGGCCCACCCGCCCGCCATGGCCGCCGACGTACCCGAGTCCCTGGCCCCGGCGACCCTCGTCGAGCGCTATGGCGAGCGCATCTACCGGCTGGCCCGACGCCTCGCCGGCAACGACGCCGACGCCGAGGACGTGACCCAGGCCACGCTGCTCAAGGTGCTGCAGCGCGCCAGCGAGTTCCGCGGAGAGAGCGACCCCTTCGGCTGGATCTACCGCATCACGCTCAACGAGGCGCGTGAGATCCACCGCCGTCGCGCGCGACGCCCCGCCGTGAGCCTGGAAGCGCTGCCGCTCGCGGTCCACGAGGACGGGCACTTCGCGCACGCCTTCCGCCCCTTCCCCTCCACCCCCGACCGCGGCCCCCTGGCTGAGGAGGTGGAGGTGCGCGTGCGCGAGGCCATCGAGGAGCTGCCCGACGGCTACCGCGAGGCGGTGGTGCTGGTGGACCTCGAAGGCCTCTCCTACCCCGAGGCCGCCAAGCTGCTCGACCTGCACTTGAACGCCTTCAAGACGCGGCTCCACCGCGCCCGCCTGCACCTGCGCAACCGCCTCGAGTCCTTCTGGAACGAGCGCGAGGGCCGCCGCCCGAAGGGAGCCCGCTCATGAGCCTCTCCTGCCGCGACGTCGGCGAGCGCCTGATGCTCTTCCGCGACGGAGCCCTCTCCCCCAAGGAGACCGACTGGCTGCGCGAGCACCTGCACCTCTGCCCGAACTGCATCTCCCTGCTCGACTCCTACGACGAGGTGGTGCGCGTCCTCGAGCGCTTGAAGCCCGTGGAGCTCCCACTCGGGACCCTCGACCGCATCCGCCAGCGCCTCGAGGAGCAGGGCCCGTCCTCCTGCTGCTGAGCGCGGGTCGGGCCTCCGCTTGGGCCCGGTGAGCCGTTCGGGGAAGATCGGCGCCCATGAAGATCCTCATCACGGGTGCCGCCGGTCAGGTGGGCACGGACCTCCTCCCCCTCCTGACGGCGCGCGGCGACGTCGTCACGGTGCTCGACCTGACGCCCAGGCCCGCCACCTGCCCGGCGGGCGTCACCTGGGTGCGCGGCGACATCACCCTGGCGCAGGAGGTGAGCGAGGCGGTCAAGCAGGCGCAGCCCGAGCGCATCCTGCACCTGGCGGCGATCCTCTCGGCCACGGGCGAGAGCGTCCCCCACCGCGCCTGGCGCGTGAACATGGAGGGCACCCACCACGTGCTCGAGGCGGCGCGCCTCTTCGGGGTCAAGCAGGTCTTCTTCACCAGCACGATCGCGGCCTTCGGTCCGGGGCTTGCCGACCCCGTGGGCAACGACGTCTCGATGCGCCCCACGACCATGTACGGCGTCACCAAGGTCGCGGGTGAGCTGCTGGGCGAGTACTACCAGAAGGCCTTCGGCATCGACTTCCGCGGCGTGCGCTTCCCGGGCTTGATCAACGCCGGCATCCCGGGCGGCGGCACCACCGACTACGCGCTGTGGATGTTCATCGACGGGCTGCGCACGGGCGCCTACGAGTGCTTCGTCTCGGCCGGCTCGCGCGTGCCCTTCATGTACATGCCCGACGCCCTGCGCGCGGTGATCGAGCTGATGGACGCCCCCAAGCCGAAGCTCACGCGCTCGATCTACAACATCGCCGCCATGAGCCCCACCGCCGAGGAGATCGCGGCCGAGGTGCGTCGCAACATCCCGGGCGTGCGTCTGAGCTTCAAGAGCGACCCGCGCCGCCAGGCGATCCTCGACTCCTGGCCCCACGTCCTCGACGACAGCCTCGCGCGCCGCGACTGGGGCTGGAAGAACGTCTACGACCTGAAGGGCATGGTCGAGGACCTGATGCCCAAGATGCGGCGCCTGGTCGAGACCAACCGCGACCTGCCTGTGCACGCGTAACGTCCGCGAACGCAGTCGTGCGTCACTCGCTGGCGAAGAGCCAGAGGCTCACGGCGGCCAGGAAGCCGGCGAAACAGCGGCGGATGACGAGCGGCGGGAGCTTGCCGGCGAGCGCCGCGCCGATGAATGCGCCTGCCACCGCGCCCAGGGCGCACAGCGCCGCCAATTGCCAGCTCACGTGCCCCTGGATGCCGCGGCGCCAGAGGGCCACGAGCATCGTGGGCACGATCACGGCGATCGAGGTGCCCGTGGCTTGCCGCGCGTCCAGGCCCGCGAAGGTCATCAGGGCCGGCACCACGATCACGCCGCCCCCCACCCCCACCAGGCTGCCCAGCGTCCCCGCCAACAACCCCACGCCTACCAGCAACAGGCCGAGCGCAATCGTCATGGTGTCCTCCTCGTGATTGTGGCCCGGAGCGCGATTCTGCTCCCGTCGGTCGTCCCCGCCTACGCAGAATGCGTGGGCCCGGTCCGACCGATGACAGCGGCCCGCGGACCACGTCGCGCCAAGCGAGCGCTCCGTGAATAGCTGGTGCCTGACCCCAATGCCGGTGACATAAGCCGGTGCGAAGTGCAGAGGGCCACTCCCTCGTCCGACTGTCGAAGTTGCTGAATCAACGCAACCGGCACGTCGAGAGGGCCCTCTGCATGTCTCGCTTCGGTACCGAAGTC
>JANOFW010000416.1:0-8571 GCA_031413835.1 Planctomycetia bacterium | reverse complement strand
GGCGGCCGCGTGGCCGAGCAGCTGGTCTGCGGCGACATCACCAGCGGCGCCCAGAACGACATCGAGCAGGCCACCGAGCTGGCCCGCATGATGGTCACCAAGTGGGGCATGAGCGAGAAGGTGGGCCCGGTCTCCTACGCCGAGGGCGAGGAGCACCTCTTCCTGGGCCGCGAGGTCACGCGCACGCAGAACCACAGCGAGGCCGTGGCCGTGGTGATCGACCAGGAGATCAAGCGCTTCCTCGACGAGGCCTTTGCCGCGACCCTGGTCACCCTGCAGACGAACCTCGACGCACTCCACCGCGTGGCCGAGGCCCTGCTCGAACGCGAGACCCTCGACGGCGCGGAGGTCGAGATCCTGGTCAAGGGCGGCCCCCTGCCGCCCAAGGCCGCGCCTCCGGTCGCCCCGGCCGCGGGGAGCGCCGCGCGCCCCGAGCGCCGCACGGATGCGCGAACCGAGGGTGGCAAGCCCCTCGAGGGCTACGCGTACTGAGGAACGGGGCGATGGCGCCTGGTGGCGAATCCGAGAACCTGCTACGCCCCACGTTCCTCAGATAGGCGGAACAGATGCAGAGCGCGGAGCGACCCCAGATCTGGGGCATCCTCAACGTCACGCCGGACTCGTTCAGCGACGGCGGGCGCTGGCTCGAGCCGGCGCAGGCGGTCGAGCAGGCGCTGCGTCTGGTGCAGGAGGGCGCCGACGTCCTGGATGTGGGCGGCGAGAGCACCCGGCCGGGGGCCGCGCCGGTCGCCGAGGCCGAGGAGATCCGGCGTACGGCCCCGGTGATCGAGGCGCTGCGCCGGGCCCGCGTGAGCCTGCCGATCAGCATCGACACGCGCAAGGCCTCGGTGGCGCGGGCGGCCCTCGACGCCGGTGCCGGCATCGTCAACGACGTCAGCGGCGGGACCCACGACCCGGCCCTGCTCCCGCTCGTGGCGCAGCGCCAGGCGGGGCTGGTGCTCATGCACATGCTGGGCGAGCCGGCGACCATGCAGCGGGCCCCTGTCTACGGCGACGTGGTGGCCGAGGTGCTGGCCCACCTGGAGTCGCGGCGCGCCGCCGCCGAGGCCGCGGGGGTGGCCAGAACGCGCATCTGGATCGACGCCGGGATCGGCTTCGGCTAGACCCTGGAGCACAACCTGGCCCTGCTCCAGGCCCTCGAGCGCTTCACGGCGGTCGGGCCCGTGCTGCTGGGCGCGTCGCGCAAGTCGTTCCTCGGGGCGCTCACGGGCCGCGCCGCGCCCGAGCGCCTGCTGGGCTCCCTTGCCTCGGCGGCGCGCGGCCTCCAGGCCGGCGTGGCGGCGCTGCGCGTGCACGACGTCGCGGCCACGCGCGAGCTGCTGGAAGTCCTCACACGCATCACGCCCCCGCTGGGCTAGACTTCCGCCGTGTTGGCCCTCTACGTCCCCACGCCGAGCCCCCTCGACCTGGTCGAGATCGCGCTCCTGTGGCTGGCGCTCTACGTCATGCTGCGCTTCCTCAGGCGCACGATCGCCGGCGGCATCTTCCGCGGCCCGGGCCTGCTGGTCTGGCCCGTGATCCTGGGCGTGTTCGTGGCCCTGACCGCCCTGCGCCTGGAGGTGCTGGGCGTGCTCGCGCGCGGCGCGCTGCCGGTCCTGATCATCGGCGGCATCGTGGTCTTCCAGACCGAGCTGCGCCACGGCATCGCCCGGCTGGGCCAGTCGGGCCTGATGCGGCGCCTGTTCCGGCGTCGCACGGCGCGCGCCGACGGCTTGCGCGCCTTGGACGAGATCGTGGCGGCGGTCTTCGAGCTGCGCGAGAAGCGGGTCGGCGCACTGATCGCCATCGAGCGCACGATGGACCTCTCCACCTACGTGGACACGGGCGTGAAGCTCGACGCGCTGATCCGCAAGGACCTGCTCACCTCGCTCTTCCAGCACGCCGCCGTGCTGCACGACGGCGCCGTGATCGTGCGCGGCGATCGCATCGTGGCCGCCTCCTGCTACCTGCCGCTCACCGAGCGCAACCTCGACACGGCCTACGGCACCCGCCACCGCGCCGCCATCGGGCTCTCCGAGCAGTCCGACGCCGTGGTGGTGGTGACGAGCGAGGAGCGCGGCCAGGTGGCGGTGGCGCGCCGGGGCGAGCTGACCACCTTCGCCGAGGCCCGCTGGTTGGCGGCGGACCTGGCCGTGGTCTTCGGCGAGCGCCTGGGCCTGCTGCGTGCGGAGCGGCGCGAGTGAGCGCCGCCCCCGTCGTGCCTCCCGCGCCGCCGCCCCCGGCCCCCTCCGGCGAGCCCCCCGGGCAGCCGCCCGCGCCCGAGCGCCGCTCCCTGCCGTCCTTCCTGGCCCACGAGGGCGGGCTGCTGCTGCTGAGCCTGGTGCTGGCGTTCATGGTCTGGCTCGTCGTGCGCACCATGGTGGACATCACGCGCGAGCTCCCCTTCCAGGTCGAGTTCGTGGCGCCGCACGACTGCCAGGTCTTCGCCCACGACCAGGTCGAGCTGACCCTGGTGGGCCAGCAAGGCGAGCTCGAGAGCGTGGAACAGGCGCTCGAGGGCGACGGCGGCAAGGTCCGCCTGATCGTAGGCCGCTTGGAGCCCGGCCGCGACGAGCGCCCCATCCGCCACGGCGACGACAGCTACCGCCTGCCCTTCCCCACGCGCCTGCTCAAGGACCCGGCCCGACCCGCGCTCCCGCGCGGCGACGTGGTGCGCCTGCGCAAGGAGCGTGTGACCGTCGAGCCGCCGCCCACGCCCATGCGCTCGCGCGCGCTGCCCGAGGGCATCGAGGTGGAGGTCACACTGCTCACGCCGAGCCTCGAGGTGCTGGCCCCCGCCGGAGCCCTCGACGGCCCCCTCACGCCGGACCCGATCGACCTCGCGCCCTTCCACGACGCCGCGGCCGGGCTCGCCGCCCCGCTGGAGGTCACGCTCTCCTTCAAGGGCTGGAGGAGCGGCCCGCCGGGCGCCAGGTCCGACGACCCGGTCGTACGGCGCCGCGCCGCGGTGGCGCTGCCCGAGGCGCGCGCCTCGCTGCGCTTCGTGCTTTGGGAGCGCGCCACGCTCACCAACGCGGTCGAGGTGATCGTCAAACGCGGCCATGTCGTGAGCGACATCCGCGATCCGCCCGGCGCCTCCTTCACGGGGGAACGCAGCTCCGAGAAGCCCGGCCAGAGCGTCGAGGCGAACTTCACCGGCGAGGTGCGCGCCACGCGCGAGCTGCTCGAACAGCTGCGCAGGAGCCCGGACACCTGGCGCTGGATCCTGCGCGTGCGTGACGAGGACCTGCCCACCTCGGCCGGGGCCAGCAAGCAGGTCCGGGCGACGCTCTCGTTGGCGGCCTTCGGCTCCCTGGCCCTGCCCCTGGCCCAGGGCTACGTGGTCTTCGAGCCCCTGGCCGTGCCGGTCGAGGTGCGTTCGTCCCCCTAAACGACCGGCCGTGATTCTGGGACATCACGGGCGGCACGCTGGGCCGGGGGCGCTCGGGCCACCGCGTCGTCCTCATGTAGGCAGACTACACGTCGTCCTCCGCGGCGGCCCTCCGCACCCCGTCCAGCGTGCCGGCCCGCGAGGCTTGGTTTCCGGGCAGCATCAGGGCAGCGTGGAGGCGCCAGGCGGATGGACTGCTGCGGCGAGTCGCCGCTGTCCCAGGATCGCGAACGGCGATTTAGTCGAGCGTCGGGCGCGGCGCCCCTCACGGGCACGCCGCCGGTCAGCGCTTCGGACGCGGCTCAAGCGGCAAGGTCTCGATGACGGCCGGCTTGCCCCCGCCCATGCCGAAGTTCTGGGTCCAGAGCGCCCCGCCGGCCTGGCCCGAGCCCATGTCGATCCACGAGGAGAGGATGTTGCGATGGTGCCCGCTGGAGTGGCACCAGGCCTCGTGGGCCTCCTTGGGGCCGCCGGACTGCGCGATGTTCTCCGAGGCGCCGTGGCCCTCGTAGCCGGCCTCGCGCATGCGCTCGAAGGGGCCCTTGCGCGGCTGGCCGGTCGCGGGGTTGGGCGGCGCGAAGTGGTCGAAGAAGCCGCGCTTCTGCATGTCGAGGCTGTGCAGGCGCGCGGACCGGACCAGCCGGTCGTCCACGCGCAGGGCGCGCAGGTGCACGACGCTGCCGGGCAGGATGCGCCCGGCGTCGAGGATCTTGGCCACGGTGGTCTCGTCGATGGCCTCGTAGGCCGCGTCGCCGGGCGTCACCGTGGCCGTGAAGCCCAGCAGCATGCGGTACTCGTTCGTGATGGAGACCTGCAGCAGCTCGCTGTCCTGCGGGTACGCGTCGCGCGTGGGGTTGTAGACCTGCATCACCCAGCGGTTGTAGTCGTGCAGCTTCTGCTCGGCGGCATCGAGGCAGAAGTCGCGCAGGCGGATCGACTCGCCGGTCATGTAGGGCGCCACGCCGGCGAGCGCCTGCTCGAAGGCGGCCACGTCACGGCCCTGGGCGGCCAGCTCCTTGACCAGGCCCTGGGACTCCTCCAGCAGCTGACCCGAGGTGCCCGTGCGGCCGATCTTGACCTGCTCGTCGCCGTCCCAGAGCTCGCGCACGGCGGCCACGCGGCGGTTCACCTCGGCCTGCACGTGGATGTAGGGCGGCGTACCGCGTCCGTACGGATAGGGGTAGTGCTTCTCGTTGAAGATGGCGAGCAAGGCGTGCTGGCGGCGGCGGTCGAGCTCGGTGCGCAGCTCGCGCATGCGCTCGAGCTTCTTGAGCACCGGTTCCTTGGCCAGGCGCTCGAGCAGCGCGTGCGTGCGCGCCGCCAAGCCGTCGAGGCGCTCCTGCTCGAGGACCTGCTCGTAGGCGGCACGGTCGAGCAGCCGGCCCTGGTGGAGGCGGTAGCCGCCCTCCGGCGGCTGCTCGCGACCCTCCAGCAGCCGGGCCACAGCCGCGTCCACCTCGGCCCCCGGCGCGCCCTGCTCGTAGAGCGGCGCCAGCGCCGCAACCAGCGCCTCGGGCCGCCCGACGGCGGAGGCGAGCACGGCCAGGGCCAGGCGCTGCTCGCGCCCGGGCTTGACCGGGGTGAGCAGCACGAGCAGATCGTCGGGCTCCACCTCGGGCCAGCTCACGGGCTGCGCCGAACCCGCGCGCTCGAGCGTGACGGCGGCTCGATCGGCCGCCTTCACGACGACCGTGCCGGCGGCGAGTGTGACGCGCGGCGGCTTCTCCCCCGCGGCCGCCACGGCGAGCGCGTCGAGCAGCGCCAGGACCCGATCGACGTCGGCCACGCGCGTGCTCCACTCCTGTTTGAGAGGGCCCACGCTCGCGCTCGCCGCCACGGCCTCGAAGAGGGCGCGCGCCTCGACCCAGCGCCGCGCGCCGAAGAGGCGCTCGGCCTCCGCCCCGCGCGCCAAGAGGGCCTGGGCCGCCGCCTGGGGATCGGGGCCCGTGCCCGGGACGGCGCTGGGCGGAGTGGGTCGGGGCGGGCTGCTCAGGAAGCGCAGCGCGTCGGCCAACGGCTCCTGCGCGTGCGTACCCGCCAGCGCAGGCCAGACCGCTGCCAGGATGCGGCGGCGCTTGACCAGGTCGGCCTCGGCGGCGGCGGCGGCATGGGCCTCCGCGGCCAGCGCGTCCACGGCGTTCAGGGCCTCCTCCTGGGCCGCTACCAGCAGCTGGGCCTCGCCGGTCGAGAGCAGGCCGCGACCCGACTGCCAGGCCGTCAGGCGGAACAGCGCCGGTCCCGGCAGACCCCGCGCGAGCAGCGCGCGCGCCTCCTCACGCACGCGCTCGCCCTCGAGGCGTTCGAAGGCGGCGCGGCGGCGGTCGAGCTCCAGCAGCGCAAGACGCACGCGCTCGGCCAGGCCCTGGTCCTCGGCCAGCTCGCGCTTGAGCGACAGCAGGCCCGCGCGGACCTGGTCCTCCGGCAGCGAACCCAGGCGCGCCAGGAGCGTCTCGAAGCGCGCCTCGACACCCTGGCGCACCTGGGTCCGCGAGCCCAGCGCCTGCAGATGCCGCTCAAGGAGCGCGCGGTCGGGCGCGGCGGGGAAGCGCTGCAAGTAGTGCTGGGCCTCCGCCTCGAAGGCGGCGGCGTCCACATCCGAGCGCGCCAGGAGATCGGCCAGCTGATGTCGGGCCGCTGTCTCCTCGCGCGCGCGCTGGGCCTTGGCGCCCAGCACGAGCTTGACCCCCAGCAGGGCCACGACGCCCAGCACCAGCATGGTCAGCGCGCGCCCGAAGGAGCGCAGGTCGAGAGCCCGGGTGGTCGCCGGGAGGGGCTCGGCCGGCAGCAGCGCGTCGTCGAGCGGCGCCTCGGCCGTGGGTGGCGGGACTCCCGCGGCCGGGGGAGCCGCGGCGGCGGAAAGCGTCGGGGGAAGGAGGGGGCCGCCGGTGGCGACGACCGCCCGCAAGGCCAGGCGCCCCCCCACCAAGGCGGGGGACGGGGGATCCGACCAGATCAGCTGGGTGTCGCCGACGCGCAGGGTCAGGCCATCGACGAGGGCCCGGCGCAAGATGCGCTGCTCGCCTGCGAACGTGCCGTTGCTGGAGTCGAGGTCCTCGGCCACCCAGCCGCTCGGCTCGCAGACGATGCGCAGGTGGCGGCGCGAGGCCCGCTTCTCCGCGAGGACGACCTGGCAGGCCTCGTCCCGGCCCAGCGACAGCTCGCCCAGGACCGGCACCTGCCGCTCCTGCGCTCCGGGCACCAGGACTCGCAGGGTAGGCATGGGGGCGACGACCTCCGCTCCCTCCTCCTCACGTGGCGTGCCGCTGACCGGTCCGCGGCCCGCCCCAGACGAAGCGACACAACATCCTATCGAGACATTGGTTATGACATTCCGCCGTTTCCGACATCGAGGCCTCTCGCGGCGCTGTCAAGCAGGCCGACCTGACAGGTCCGCGCCCGCGCCCCCCGCGCCCCCCCCCGCGGCTCAAGTTGACGCGCCGGCCCGGCCGAAGGGTACGAGCGGGGATCCGCCAGGAGGAGTTCTCATGCCCGAGCCCATCGCCCACGCCACGCCAGCCAACCGAGTTCCGGCGCAGCGCCCCTCGGTGGCGCGTCGTCAGTACATCGTGGACGGCAAGACCCAGTTCCGCGTCGCGGGGCTGCTGGTGTGCGGCCTGGCCGTGCTGGCCCTGGTCCAGACCGTCGCGCTGTTCACGGGCTTCCAGCCGCCCGTCGACGGCCAGTTCGACGGCCCGCACGTGCGCGCGCTGCTGCTGCGCGTGGGGCTGGTGCAGTTCGGCGTCACGGCCCTGCTGGCCCTGGCCCTGGGCATCCTGCTGTCCCACCGCTTCGTCGGAGCCGCGCTGGTCCTGCGCCGCGCGATCCGGGGCATGCTTGCCGGTGACTCGAGCCAGCGCCTGACCCTGCGGAGCACCGACTTCCTGCACGCCCTCTCGGCCGACATCCTCGAACTGCGCACGCACCAGGCTCAGGGGCGCGAGAGCCTGGCGCGGGCGCTCAGCCGCGCCGAGCGAGCGCTCGAGGCCGGAGACATCGCCCAGGCGCAGGCCGATCTGGCGCTGGCCCGGCAGACGCTCGCGCCTGCGGCCGCCCCGCCGGCCGCGCCGGCCCCCTCGGCCGCCCGCGCCGAGGGCCTCGCCGCGCGCTGAGCCGGCGCCGGCTCAGGCGCGCGTCACGGCAAGCCCGTAGGCCTCGATCTTCGCGTCGAGCGTCGGCCGGCAGACGCCCAGCATGCGCGCCGCCTGGGACTTGCGGCCGCGGCAGCGCTCCAGGGCCTGGGCGATCACCCGGCGCTCGAGCGCCTCGCTGACCTCCCGGACCAGCTCCTTCAAGGGCTTCTTGCCCAGGTCGGCCACCGGCAGGGCCTGCTCGCGTCGGTTGCTGATCTGGCTCGAGAGGATCAGCGGCACGATCACGCGGTCGGAGAGGGCCGCCGCGCGCAGCACCTCGTTCTTGAGCTCGCGCACGTTGCCGGGCCAGGCGTGGGCGATCAAGGCCTTGAGCGCATCCTCGCTCACGGTCTTGATCGGGGTAGCCGTGTCCTGGGCGATCTCCTCGAGGAACTGCCGCACGAGCAGCGGAATGTCCTCACGCCGATCCCGCAGCGCAGGCAGCTCGACCGTGATGACGTTCAAGCGGTAGAAGAGGTCCTCGCGGAAGCGGCCCTCGGCGCACAGCTTGCGCAGGTCGCGGTTGCTGGCGGCCAGGATGCGCACGTCGATGCGCACGGTGTGCTTGCCGCCGACGGGGCGCACCTCCTTCTCCTGCAGCACGCGCAGCAGCTTCTTCTGCATCTCGAAGGGCATGTCGCCGATCTCGTCGAGGAACAGCGTGCCGCCGTTGGCCGCCTCGAACAGGCCCTTCCTGTCGGCCCCGGCGCCGGTGAAGGCGCCGCGCACATAGCCGAACAGCTCGCTCTCGAGCAGGGTCTCGGGGATCGCCGCGCAGTTCTCGCTGATGAAGGGCCGCGACTTCCTGGGCCCGTTGAAGTGGATCGCGCGCGCGACCAGCTCCTTGCCCGTGCCGCTCTCGCCCTGGATCAGCACCGGGACGTCGCTGTCGGTCACCTTGTCGAGCAGGTGGAACATCTCGGTCATGCGCTGGCTCTGGCCGATCATCTTGCCGTAGGAGTACTTGAGCGGCGCCTCGCTGCGCTCGCGCAGCACGTGCTCCTTGACCTCATGGAGCTCGGCGCTGGTCTGCGCGACGCGGTCGGCCAG
>JANOFW010000415.1:0-1578 GCA_031413835.1 Planctomycetia bacterium | reverse complement strand
ACAGCGTGCTGGCCCCGCCTCCGCCGCCGGTGCAGGAAGGAATTATCCTGCCGCGCAATCGCCCGACCAATGACGCGGCTGGGCGCCGATCTCACCACAGGCCTGCGCTGGCCGGTGGCGAACAACCCGCCCAACGTCTCGCGCAGCTACGCCTGGTACTGCGACAGCCTCGACGATGTGCCCTTCAGCGAGCGCTACCAGTTCCAGGGCGACCCGCGCCACTCGCCCTACGCCGACACCGACGCGACCGGGGCCTCGTTCCCGCACGGCTACAACTGGTTCTTCGACGACCTGCGCAACGCCGCCACCAACGCCACCGCCTCCTGGCTGGCCTTCGACGCCGGTCGCATCAAGGACGGCTGGAAGAAGGTCAACACCGGCGGCGTGGACTACGGCCGCGGCAGCTGCCACGACGTGGGCCGGCTCATGGCCTGGTCGCGTACGGCGATCACGAGCTCGGAGGCGCTCTACACCACGCTCACGGGCTTCTCGAACTACTACCTGAGCCTGGGCGGGGACGTGGGCTACGACTCGGCCAACGGCTTCGCCAACAGCATCCCCATGGACGGCGCGCCCTTCGGCCTGGCCTCGGACGTCTACGAGAACACCATCACCGACGGCAACGGAGACGCCGCGCTCCGGGGCAGCCTCAAGCTGGTGCGCTCCAACACCGGCAGCACCTCGGCGGCCCTGCGCTCGGGCGGCGCCTGGTGGAGCAAGCCCTGGCTGGGCGAGCTCTACCCCGACGCGGTCTACGCCGCCCAGTGGGCGCCCTGGGGCAACCTGCGGGCTGGCACGGCTGCCGGCACCGCAAGTCTCATCCGCCGGGACGCCGTGCCTTCCGGCCAGCTGCCGCAGGGCACCACGCTGGTGCGCGCCTACGCCCGCCTGCAGGACACGGGCTGCACCTCGTTCTTCAACATCGGCACCAGCAGCCCGCACGCCACCTTTCACCATCAGTACCAGGACGGCCAGAACGGTACGCTGGTCGAGGACGGTCCCGAGCTGGCCCAGCGCTACGGCTTCCCGCTGTCCACCACGGCCGCCATCAGCCGTCCCTTCGGTCTGGCCCTCGACGGCTCCGGCCTGCAGGGCAGCGAGTTCCCCTACACGACCGAGTATCCGCGCTTCGCCGCCCAGCTCGTGCGGCGCTTCTACTCCCACCAGGCGAGCGCCAACCTCGTGGGCAGCGGCCTCGTGCGCCTGCAGCAGCCCGGCGGCGCGCGCGGCGGCTACATCGTGGTCAACGGCATCGACAAGACCACGGAGTCGGGCTCGGCCTTCATCGCCCGCTACAGCATGCTGAGCCTGACCCACTCGTACTTCGCCGCCGGCCTGCCGGGCGCCCTCAACCGCGTCAAGCAGCTGCCGCGCGTGCAGATCCTCACGCCCACGCTGATCACGGAGCTCGACAACCCGGCCACGATCGAGCTGCGTTGGAGCAGCGCCTGGCGCCGCTGGGACGGCCAGCCCTACACCACCAGCCACCCTGCGGGCTTCGCCGAGGACGAGAGCGCGCTCGTCTACGTGCTGCTGCTCAGCCGCGACGGCGGACGCGAGTGGACCAACCTGCTCGAC
>JANOFW010000414.1:0-14207 GCA_031413835.1 Planctomycetia bacterium | reverse complement strand
TACCTCGATCGGCCGATCGTCGAGGGAGAGAAGGCTCCGCGATGAGCCGCGCGCCGCTCGGCTCGGGGGAGCTCACCTTCGTCGGCGCGCCGATCGAGCCGCTCGTCGGGCTCGGCGTGGCCGAGGTACTCGCGCAGGCCGAGTGCGTCCGCGACCTGCCCGATCGCAGCAACCATGTGCTGCAGGTGGGGGAGCAGCGCCTCTTCGTCAAGCGCACCAAGCCTCGTGGGCTCTTCCGCCGCCTGCCCCCCGAGCCCCCCGAGGCCCGCGGGCTGGCGTTGCTCCAGGCGGCGGGCGTGCCCTGTGCGCGCGTGGCGTTCACCGGGCGTGATCCGCGGCTGGGGTGCCTGACGGCCACCTTCGATCTCGCGCCGGCGGAACCGCTCGACGATCTGCTGGCGGCCGGCGCGTTCGAAGGGACGCGGCTCGAGCCCCTGCTCGACTCCCTCGCCGATCTCGTGGCGCGCCTGCACAGCGCAGGGCTCCACCACCGGGACCTCTACTTGAACCACGTCTACGCCGACGCGGCCTCGGGCCGGCCGACGCTGATCGACGCCGAGCGCGTGGCCCGCCACCGCGGGTCGCTGGGCCGCCACGAGCGGAAGGACCTCGCGGCGCTGGAGGCCTCCGGGCCGCCGGGGTGGTGGACCGAGGCACGCCGCGCGCGCTTCCTCACGCGCTACCTCGCGGCCTGTGCACTTCCGGTCACCGCGCTCGGGCGTCTCACGACCCGCGTGCTGGCGAAGGCGGCCCGCATCCGCGCCCACCTGCCGCGCACGCCCGTGGGCGAAGCGGCCCGCCCGAGGCGTCGCGGGTAGCGTACGAGCGCGTGACGCCCCCCCGGCCCCCCGTGTTCCTGACGGCCCGCTGGGAGCAGGTGGCGATGCTCTCCTACGCCGTGGATCCCGCTTTGCTGGCAGCGCGCGTGCCCGCGGGGACGGAGCTCGACCTCTTCGAGGGTCGCGCCTACGTGACCCTGGTGGGCTTCCGCTTCCTCGACACGCGCGTGCTGGGCATCGCGCTGCCCTTCCACCGCAACTTCGACGAGATCAACCTGCGCTTCTACGTGCGTCGCCGGGTGTCCGGGGACTGGCGCCGCGGCGTGGTCTTCCTGCGCGAGATCGTGCCGCGGGCCTTGATCGCCTGGGTGGCACGCACGGTCTACAGCGAGCCCTACGTGGCCTGGCCCATGCGCCACGACGTGGGAGTCGATTCCGGGGGCGCTGGGGGCAGGAGCGTGGGCTACGGCTGCCACGCGCAGGGACGCTGGCACGACTTCACGCTCGACGTCGCGGGCGAGCCTGCGCTCGCCGCACAGGGCTCGCTCGACGACTTCATCACGGACCACCTCTGGGGCTACACGCGCCGGGCCGCGCGCGGCACGCAGGAGTACGAGGTCGAGCATCCGCGCTGGCGCCTGTGGCAGGCGTCGGCCTCGCGCGTGGATCTCGATGCGCGCGCGCTCTACGGCGGCGACTTCGTCGCCTGCTTCCTGGGGTCGCCCGTGAGCGCGCTCGTGGCCGAGGGCTCCGCCGTGAGCGTGCGCCGCGGCGTGGCGCTCGCCACCGAGGGGCCCGCGTGAAGCTCGGCCTGCTCTACGACCACTACGACCCCGCCGCGGGCGGAGCCGAGGCGCACACCGACGCGCTGCTGCGGCAGGCCTTGAGCGACGGCGACCAGGTCGTGCTGGCGGTGTTGGAGGGGGAGGGCCCGCCCGGAACCACCACCTTCACGGTGCGCGCGCCCCGGCGCCGGCCGGCGCGCGACCGCACCTTGGCCGTGGAGGGGGCCCGGCTTCTGCGAGAGGCCGGCTGCGACGTGTTGCTCGCCGTACGCCACGCCCTCGACTGCGATGTCTACCTGCCGCACGGCGGCCTGGTCGAGGATGCACTCGCCGCCTCCGACGCCTCGCGCGGCGGCGCGGGGCTGTTCACGCGCCTGGCGCGCGCCTGGTCGGGCAAGCAGCGCTTCTTCCTCGAAGCCGAGGCGCGTCTCCTCGGCTCGCGCGAAGGCCCGCGCGTGATCGCGCTCTCGCGCTTCCAACAGGCGCGCATCGCCGCGCGCTACCCGGCCGCCCTGCCGCGCACGGTGGTCATCCCCAACGGCGTGGACGCGGTGCGCTTCTCCCCGCGCGCCCTTCGCCGCGGCCGGGCTCGAGGTGCGCCGCCGCTTGGGGCTCGAGCGCGCCACGCTGGGTCTCTTGATCGCCCACCGCCCGCGCCTGAAGGGCCTGCACACGGTCCTTCACGCCATGGCGCACCCGAAGACGGCCGTCTTCGACCCGCCCTTCCATCTCCTGGTCGTCGGCCGCGAGGTCGAGCGCGCCTCCCTGCGCCTGGCCCGGCGCCTGGGCGTGGCCGAGCGGCTCCACCTCCACGCTCTCGTACCCGACCCACGTCCCATCTACGCCGCCGCCGACCTGCTGGTGCAACCCTCCTGGCACGACCCCTGCTCGCTCACCACCCTCGAAGCGCTCGCGATGTCCCTCCCCGTCATCACCACGCCCATGAACGGCGTCTCCGAGCTCATGGGCCAACGCGGCGGCATCGCCGTCGAGTCCATCGACGATCCCGAGGCCCTGGCCGTCGCCCTGGCCGTCCTCGCCGACCCGGCGCTACGCCGCTTCACCTCCGACGACGCGCGCTACATCGCCGAGAAGAACCGCCTCTCCACGCGCCTCGATCAGGTGCGAGGTGTACTCCAGGCCGCCGCTGCGGCGCACACCGGCTAAGAGACGGTGTACCTCCGATTTACAGCGGTTGCAGGCCGCCCGGCGCGTGGCATCCCGGCTGGGCTCTTTCAGCTTGCGTACAGACTGGAGGAGGAGGGCGCGCTCGCAGCCCACGAGGCGGAGTGGCTGCGCGAGGTCGTAGGGTGGTTCGAGAAGCACCTGCATGCACCGCGCCTCGAGTCCCCGGGGTGGAAGTCCGGGGCGCGCGGGCTCCTCGGAGCCTCCCGGCCCAGCCCCGTGCGCTTCTGGTTCAAGCAGGAGGCTCGTGAGCACGTACAGCGCATGCAGCAGGTCGCCGTCATGCTGCGCCACCACGACATCGGTGTACGCATCGTGCGGAGCGCTCGGCCCGGGCGCATTGTCTATGAGGACGAGTGGCAGGTCGGCGTGGTGCCCTTTCGCGACTCGCCCCGCTGAGCGTAGTCTAGGCAGGTGTCCACCCGCCTGCTGCTGGTGATCTCCTCGGAGCCCGACGGGCCGTCGGTGAGGCATCGGTGGAGGACGTTCGCGGAGGATCTGGAGCGGGCGGGGATCGTGCTGCAGGTGGTGGACTGGCCGAAGGCGACGCGCGGGCGGGAGGCGGCGTTGGTGCGGGCGGGGGGCGCGGACGGCGTGGTCGTGTCGCGGCGGCTCTTGCCCAAGCGCTACGCGTTGCGCCTGAGGGCGCGAGCGCGGCGGCTGCTTTACGACGTGGATGACGCGATGCCCTACCGGGACAGCGCGCACGGGGCCACGCTCTCGAGCACGCGCGCCCGACGCTTCGAGAGGCTTGTGGGGCTGGCGGACCGGGTGATCGTCGGCAACCAGTTCCTGGCGGGCCTGGCGCAGGCGGCGCGGCTGCCGCCACTCGTGGTTCCCACGACCGTGGAGGTGGCGGAGGGGCCGGCGGCGGCGGAGCCCTCGGGGACGACGGTGGTCGTGGGATGGATCGGCTCCAAGGCCACGCTGCCCTACCTCGCGGCGCATGCGGCCGAGCTGGCGGCGCTGGTCAGCACGGGGCGCACGGTGAGGCTGCGCATCGTGGCCGACGCCGTGCCGACGCTGCCCCCGGGCATTGCCGTCGAGCACGTCGTGTGGAGCGCGGCAGGGGAGGCCGAGGCCCTGGCGGGCATGCACTTCGGGTTCGCGCCGCTGCCCGACGACCCCTGGACGCGCGGCAAGTGCGGCTTCAAGATCGTGCAGATGCTAGGCGCCGGACGACCCGTGGTGGCCACTCCCGTCGGTGTGCAGGCCGAGCAGGTACGCCACGGGGAGACGGGCTTCCTGGGCAGCGGCAGCGCCGAGCTGCTCGAGAGCCTGATACGCCTCACGGACGACCCGGCGCTGCGGACGCGCCTGGGCGCGGCCGCGCGCGAGGACGCCCGTGCGCGCTGGTCGCGCGCGGCCTGGGCGCCGCGCCTGGTGGGGGCCGTGGAGGCCTGGCTCGCATGAGCGCTCCGTCGCTTCGCCCGCCGCGCCACCTGATCGTGCGCCTGCCCAATCCGCTGGGCGACGTCGTGATGGCCACGCCGGCGCTGCGCGCGTTGCGCGCGGCCCTGCCGAGCACGCGCCTCACCTGGGCCGGCGCGGGCGTGCCCCACCAGGCTCTCGAGGGCCTGCCCTGGCGTGACGACGTTCTTTCGCTGGCCGGTCAGCTGGTCAAGGGCGCGCGCGCGCCGGTGCGTGCGGCGCGGCAGCTGCGCCGCCTTGCCGCGGACGCGATCCTGCTGCTGCCCAACTCGTTCTCGTCGGCTCTGGCGGCGCGGCTGGCGGGCATCCCCACCCGCGTGGGCACGCCGCTCCAGCGCCGCGGGCTGCTGCTCACGCACAAGATCGCCCTGCCCCTCGGTGCGGGAGGCCGGCTGGCGCCGCGCTCGATGCGCGCGCACTACCTCGATCTCGTGGCGCCCTTCGGTGCACAGGACGACGGCCGGGGCACGAGCGTGGTCGTCACGCCCTTCGACGCCGAGCGCGCCGCGCTGCGCCTTCGCGACGTGCCCGTGGGGGCGCTGCTCGTGGGCGTGAACCCCGGCGCCGCCTTCGGCCCGAGCAAGCTCTACCCGCCGGCCCTGCTGGGGCAGGCGCTCCAGCTGCTGCGCGAGCGCACGGGCGCGCTGCCCCTGATCCTCTGCGGACCGGGCGAGGAGGCCCTGGCGCGCGAGGTGGCCGCGGCTGCCGGAGAGCCGTGCCTCTCCACCGCCGACGACCCCCCGGATGTGGGCACGCTCAAGGGCCTGCTCGCCCGCTGCCGCGTGCTGCTGACCACCGACGCAGGCCCGCGCCACCTGGCCGAGGCCCTGGGCGTGCCCACGGTCGTCTGGGTGGGGCCCACCGATCCGCGCTGGGGCGAGGGCGGACGCTCGACGGTGCTGCGTGTCGAGGGACTCACCTGCCTGGCCTGCCACGAGCCGATCTGCCCGATCGATCACCCGTGTATGCTCAAACTCGCGCCGGAACGCATCGTGGAAGCGGCTCAGGGGGCGCTGGGGGTGGCGTGCTCCGTCCCGGGCGCGTAGCGGAGGACGATCGTCTCCGTGGGCACTCCGCTGGACTCCCGCAGGCGACCCGGTGAGTAGGTGGGGTCAGGCACCGGCTACTCACCCGAAGTAGGCGTCTACGGCACCCTGTCGGCGTCCCAGGGAAGTAGGGAACCGAAGCACTCAACGTATGGCGGCTCGGGACCTGCCCACGCGCACGCCACACTCGAGGATCTTTACTGTTTCGCCAGATGGGGCCCATTTCATGCGCGTCTTTACACGCCGGACGTTCGGCAACTTGGCTCCCGATGTGCGCGCGAGTGGCGTCCCCCGGCCTCCGGAATCCCGTCTGGTCGGCGGCGAACGCGGCACGGGTCCCGCGCCTGCCTTCCCGTGACCCACCTGTAGACTCGCCCGCGCATGCCGGCCACCACCGCCCCCCAGCCCCCTGCCCGGATCGAGGAGGTCGCCGCCGTCGCGGCTGAGCTCAAGCGGGGCGTGGCGACGCGCATCGTGGGGCTCGAGGAGCCGGTGGAGCAGCTGCTGATCACGCTCTTGACCGGCAGTCATGCCCTGTTGGAGGGCGTGCCGGGCCTGGCGAAGACGCTGCTGCTCTCGACCCTGGCCGAGCTGCTCGACCTGAAGTTCAACCGCATCCAGTTCACGCCCGACCTGATGCCGTCGGACGTGACGGGCAGCGAGTTCCTGGCCCAGGACCCGGTCACGGGGCAGCGCGAGTTCCGCTTTGCGCCGGGGCCCGTGTTCGCCCACGTGGTGCTGGCCGACGAGATCAACCGCGCGCCGCCCAAGACGCAGGCGGCGCTGATGGAGGCCATGGAGGAGCGCCAGGTGACGAGCCTGGGCGTCTCGCGGCGGCTCGAGGATCCGTTCTTCGTGCTGGCCACGCAGAACCCGATCGAGCAGGAGGGCACCTACCCCCTGCCGGCCGCGCAGCTCGATCGCTTCCTGTTCAAGATCCACCTGGGCTACCCCACGTTCGAACAGGAGGCGCGCATCGCGCGGCTGACGGCGATCGCGCCCGCGACCTTGAAGCCGCTGCTCTCGCGCGAGCGCTTCCTGGCGCTGCGCGCCGCGATCCTCGTCGGCGAGGTCTCGCCCCAGCTGGTGCGCTACGCGGTAGAGCTGGTGGCGGCCACGCGGCCTAAAGCCGGCCGCGTGCCCGAGCGCCTCAAGGACTACCTCGAGTGGGGGGCCGGGCCGCGCGCGGCACAGGCCCTGGTCAACGGAGCGCGGGTGCGGGCGGCCCTGGCGGGGCGCGTGCTGGCCGACGTCGAGGACGTGCGCGCCTTGGCGGGCCCGGTGCTGCGCCATCGCCTGGTCCTCTCCTACGCGGCCCAGGCCGACGACATCGACGCCGAGGGCGTGGTGGCGCGGCTGCTCGAAGACGTGCCCTGCCCCGGCCGCGAGGCCGCCGCGCCCCGTCCGGGCTGGATGCGGCGCCTGTGGGACGCCCTGCGCCGTCCGGCCCCGGCCTACGGCAGCCTGCCCGGCCGCTAGTGGCGTGCGTCAGAACTTCCCTTGTGCCGACGTGCGGCGCGCTGGGCTGGGGGCGCTCGGGCCACCGCGTCCTCCTGATGTAGGACGACCACACGGCGTCCTCTTCGGCGGCCCTCGGGCTCTCCAAGGACCCGAGCCCGCCGTCGGGCAGGGCGACCGGGAGGGTGCGGGGCGGTGAACCAGCAAGGCAGGGGTCGTTCCAGCTCCCGGTGCGTCTATGCGTGCGCAGCAGGGATCGATACGATCTATCATGTCTCGTCCTTCCGGGTGCTTCATGGGTAAGGCGGTGCGTATGTGCAGAGTTCTTCCCGTGTTCGCTCTCGCCTCGATCGTCGCGCTTGTTGGTCTCGCTACGGCTGGGTGCGGGGGATCGGCGTCTGCAGGATCTCCCCCGAGCGTGGCTCCCCCTTCCGTCACCTTCGCCGTCACGATCAACATTGCTGGGATGGGCGAGGCCTCAGCGTTCTTCAAGTCCGTCAACGGGCTGAAGGTCGAGACGGAGGTCGTCGACTACCAAGAGGGCGGTGTGGGACCGTTCAAGAAGAGGTTGGGGCGAACCCTTCCGACGAACCTCGTCTTGAAGCGCGACTTTCGGGGCCAGATCCCCGATGACCCGATGCAGAAGTGGTTCCGAGATGTCGCCGCCGGCCAGGATCTCCGCGCGGACGTCTCGGTCCTGATCATCACCTGCCCTCCTGCTGGGTCCCAGCAGATCGCGAGATACGACTTCCTCCGGTGCATCCCCGCGAAGTGGGAGCTTCCCGAGCTCGACTCGACCCAGTGCGCGCCCGTCGTGGAGACCTTTGAACTCTCGGTCGAGGGCATGCCGCCCCCGTAGCGCCCCCGTCCCGTGTGGGAGGGGCGTGCGATCCAGGATCAAGGCGGTAGGGCCGCGCGCGGCGCAGGCCTTGGTCAACGGCGCGCGGGTGCGGGCGGCCCTGGCGGGGCGGGTGCTGGCCGACGTCGAGGACGTGCGCGCCCTGGCGGGCCCGGTGCTGCGCCATCGCCTGGTCCTGTCCTACGCGGCCCAGGCCGACGATGTGGACGCCGAGGGGGTGGTGGCGCGGCTGCTCGAGGCAGTGCCCTGCCCCGGCCGGGAGGCTGCCGCGCCTCGCCCGGGCTGGATGCGGCGCCTGTGGGACGCGCTGCGCCGTCCGGCCCCGGCCTACGGCAGCCTGCCTAGCAGGTAGGACCGCGAGCCGCGGGGCTTGGCTGTACCCTGGGGGGGTTCTCGGAGGGACTGCCATGCGGCTTGGGTTCGCCCTCGGTTTGGCTGCCACGCTCACCTGCAGCGCGCTTCGCGCCGACGACGAGGCCGAGCGGCCCAAGCCGCCCCCGCCGCACACGGATGCGCAGGTCGCCCCGGCCTTGGAGAGCTACAAGCGCGACTTCGCGCTCACGGACATGGACAAGCGTCTGCGCGCGCTGCGCTCGCTGGCCGTCTGGCGTCACAAGGATGTGCTCAAGGAGCTGAAGCGCGTCCTGGCGAAGGAGCTCGACCTCGAGCTCAAGGCGGCGGCCGCCGAGGGCTTCCGCCACCAGACGTCGTTCCCCACCGACGCGGCGCGGCCGCTGGCCGAGTTCCTGAAGCAGAACGCCACCTGGGCGGCGATCCTCGAGCCCAAGGACGCCGCGGAGGAGGAGCGCACGAAGTACGAGGCGCGCGTGCTCGTCGCCTGCTGGGGGAGCGTGGGCGCATTGGGCTGGAAGGACCCCTGGAAGGACTGGAAGGGCTACATCGACCACCTGCACGACGACGTGGCCTCGGCCGCGATCCGGGCCTTCGGCCAACTCAAGGAGTACCGCGCGCTGCCCCCCCTGCTCGAGTGGTTCAACATCTACCCCGACGGCCTCTCCTGGGAGGGAGGCAGCGTGAGCGTGGACACGGGCGCCGAGGGCAACACCGACCAGAAGGCGGCCGAGGCGGCGTTCCGGGCCAAGTTCGGCGGGCGCGCCAAGAAGGCCCGGCCGGCCGTGGTGGACGCGCTCTTGAAGGCCGTGCGCGACATCACCGGCCAGGAGTTCTCCAAGCCTGCCCAGTTGAAGCAGTGGATGGAAGACAACAAGCTGCTCCTCCGCAAGCACGGGGTCTGAGCCGGGGGGGAGGCCCACGCGGCTGTACGGCCTGAATCAGGCCTCCGCGTGCCCGTTGCGAACGTTTTGCAGAACGGGGGTGTCCAAGGCTCGTAGGGTGCGGCAGATCGCACCCGTAGGAGCGCCTCCCCATGCGTCTATCGCGCCTCGTCGTCGGCCTGTCCCTGGGCCTCGCCTTGCTCTCCTTCGCCCCCGCGCGCGCCGACGACCCCGCCCCCGCGGAGCCGGCCAAGGGTCCCGAAGTCCACAAGATCTACGTGCCCTTCCGCGACCTGCAGAAGGTCTTCGAGAAGGAGGGCCAGGGCGTGTTCCTGCCCTACAGCGAGTTCCGCTCGCTGTGGGAGAAGGCCTACCGCCTGCCCGACGATCCGGCGCACCCGCCCGTGAACGCCGCCGTGCGTTCGGCCTCCTACGTGGGCGTGGCCGACGGCGAGACGGTGCGCTTCACGGCCGAGCTCGAGGTCGAGGTGCTGGCCAAGGGCTGGCAGCGCGTGCCCTTGAACTTCGGGGGCGTGGGCATCGAGGAGGCGACGGTGGGGGGCGAGCCGGCGTTGCTCGTGCCCACCGAGGCGGGCTACGACCTGGTGCTCGAAGGCCTGGGCCGGCGCACGGTGAACCTGGTGATGCGAGTGGGAGCGCCGGCCGTCGGCGACACGCACGTGGCGCACCTGTCCCTGCCGCCCGTGCCCCTGGCCAAGCTTTCGCTGCGCGTGCCGGGCACCGACACCGACGTGCAGGTGACGCCGCGTCTGGCGGGCTCGACCGGCGCCACCGCCGACGGCCACTCCGAGCTGATCGCCTTCCTGGGGCCCGTGTCGAAGGTGGACCTCTCCTGGCGGCGGCGCCCCGACGAGGGTCCCAAGGTGGACGCGCTGGTCTTCGCGCAAGAGACCACCGACGTGCTGGTGGACCGCGGCGTGGTCAAGACCGACTTCCAGGCCACGCTCTCGATCCTGCGCGCGCCGCTCGAGACGCTCACGCTGGTCGTTCCGGCCGACGCCGTGGTGCTCTACGTGGACGGCCAGGGCATCCGCACCTGGGAGCGCAGCGCCGATGGCACGAGCATCCGCGTGGTCTTGCGCGAGCCCGTGAAAGAGACCTGGGCCCTGCGCGTGGGTCTGGAGCGCGCGCTGGCCGCCCTGCCGGCCGACGTCGCGCTGCCGCTGGTGGGGGTCCAGGGCCTCGAGCGCGAAGCCGGGTTCCTCCGGCTGCGGGCCGCGGAGGGCGTCAAGGTCGATCCGCGCGAGGTGCCGGGCCTGATCCAGGTGGACCTCAAGGATCTGCCGGGGCCGCTCCAGGGCGCCGTGGTGGGCAAGGCCTTCGGCTGGCGCCACCCGGCCCGGCCCGGGGCCGTGACGGCGGCCGTCGAAGCGCTGGCCCCGCGGCTCTCGGCGGCGGTGGGCAACCGCGTGGGCATCCGGCCCGAGGGCGTCGCCGTGGTCATGCAGGCCGTGCTCACGGTCGAGCGCGCTGGGATCTTCGGCGTGAGCTTCGAGATCCCCGAGGCGCTCGAGGTGATCAGCGTCGCCGTGCAGGGCGCCGAGCTCGACGACTGGACACGCGTGGCCCTGGAGCCGGGCCAGCAGACCCTGCGCGTGGCCTTCCGCGATCGGCTGCTGGGGGCCGCCAGCGTGCTGGTGGTGGGGCGCCTGCCCCTGCTGCTGGCCGAGGAGGAGGGCAAGGAGACCACGCTCGAGGTGCCCCTCGTGCGCCTGAAGGACGCGCAGCACGTGCGTGGCTACGTCGCGATCCACTCCGATGCGGCCATCGACCGCCGTGAGACGGCGCGCACGGGCCTGACCGTGCTGGAGGGCGACGTGCCCCCGGCCCTCGAGCCCCCGGGCCTGCCCGAGGGCGGGCTGCCGCTCGCGCTGCGCTTCGAGCATCGCGAGGGCACGGTGGCGCTCAGCCTGGCGCTCAAGCGCAAGGCCGCCACCGTGACCGGCGACGTGGAGACGGCCCTGAGGCTCGAGCCCGATCGCACCAAGGTGGCCGTCACCCTGCGCTGGCGCGTGGAGTTCCGCGGCGTGGACACCTTCCGCTTCCGCGGGCCCCTGAGTCTCGCCACGCGCGTGCACGTGAAGGCCGGCCTGGTCGGCATGGACCTGCTCGAGCCCGAGCCGGAGCCCACGCCCGAGGGCGCGCCTGCCGGCTGGAAGGCCACGCGTGGCACCTGGACCCTCAAGCTGGCCGCGCCGCGCCAGGGCCTGATCGAGGTGCCGCTGACCGTGGACGATCGGCCCGAGACGCCGCTCGTGGCCGGCGCCACCCGGTCCGTCGAGGTGCCGGTGTTCGTGCCCGTCGAGGCCGACGCCAAGCCGCTGCCCAACACGCGCCACAGCGCCTCGGTGCAGCGCGACCCGCTGCTCGAGGTGGCCGTGGGCAAGATCGAGAAGGGCGAGGAGATCGACGTGCGCGAGCTGCCGCGCACGCTGACCTCGGCGGACGCCTTCCTCGCCTTCCGCTCGTTCGACCCCGAGCACGCCGTGACGCTGCAGGTCACCAAGCACGAGTACGAGCGCGTGGCCGAGGTCGTGATCTCGCACATGCACCTCGACACGGTCGTGCCCTCCTCGGAGAAGCGCGGGACCACCGAGGCCTACCTGGTGGTGCGCAACAACGATCGACAGGTCCTGGAGATGCGTCTGCCGGGCGAAGCCCTGCTGCGCGCCGTGAACGTGGACGGCAAGGCCGAGACGCCGCGCAAGGGCCAGGACGGCGCCTACCTGATCCCGTTGCAGTCCGGCAAGGGCAAGGACCAGGCCTTCGTGGTGGCCTTCGTCTACGACCACGACGTGGACCGCGGCGGGCTGCTGTTCGAGAACGTGCGGCTCGTGAGCCCCGTGTTCACCAACGTGACCAGCGACCTGCTGACCTGGCGCGTCTTCACGCCCAAGGGCAGCGAACGTGAGGTCGTGGGCTTCGGGGGCGACCTGGTGCCCGCCGAGCAGCACGGCTCCTGGGCGCTCTCCCTGCTCGACGGCACCACCGCCCTGCTCAAGCGCAAGCCGGGAGGACGGCCCCTCGACCTGAGGCGCCTGGTGCAGGACATCGAGAAGGGCAGCCCCTTCCAGATCCCGCACGACGGCCATGCGTGGCTCTTCAGCAACCGGGTGGGCACGGGCACGGTCGAGCTCGTGAGCGTCGAGCCCAAGGCCTTCCTCTGGTTCCGGCTCGGGCTCGTGTTCGTGGGCCTGGTGCTGGGCCGGCTGCTGGTGCGCCTGGCGCGCGGCCTGGGCTACGGCTCGCTGCCCGCCTTCTGGATCCCCGCCCTGCTGCTGCTGGCGCTGATCGTCCCGGCCGGGACGGGCAAGGCGGCGGCGCTCACGGCCCTGCTCATGGGTGTCCTGCTCTCGGGCGTGGGCTCCTTCTTCGGCTGGCTGGCGCGGCCGCGCGTGAAGCGCGCGCCGGCGGCCCAGAAGCCCGCCGAGACCCAAGCAGAACCCCCGCCCGCCCTGCCGGCAGAGGGGGGTGGAGCGTGACGTCGCGCCTGCTGCTCGGCCTGATCGCGGTCCTGGCCCTGGCCCCCGGCACGTTCGCCGGGGAGGAGGCCAAGAAGCCGCCGCCCCCCCCGCCCCCCGTGCCTGCTCGAGGCCCCGCCGTGATCGTGCACGTGCCTGCCGACGAGCTCGACGTGCTGCTCAAGGGCCAGGGCAAGGGCATGCTGCTGCGCTACGCCGACTATGCGGCCCTGCGCGACGCGGCAAAGGAGAAGAGCGACACGGCCCAGGGCCAGCCCCCCGTGGACGGCGCGCTGCTCGCCGCCACGGGCACCCTCGACCTGACGGGCGAGAAGTCGGCCCTCATCGAGCTGGCCTACCGCGTGCGTGGGCTCGCGCCCGGGCCGCGAGCGATCCCCTTCGCCAGCGCCGGCCTGGCGCTGGAGTCGGTCGAGGCGAGCCCCGAGGCCGGCAGCGGTCGCGTGACCTACGAGGAGAAGGACGGCCAGGGACGTCTGTTCCTGGAAGGCCCGGGGGCCTACGCGGTGAAGGTCAAGGGCAGCGTGCCCCTGGCTCGCGGCGCGGCGCAGCGCATCTTCGACGTGACCTTCCCCGACGCCTCCGCCTTCGCGCTCGAGGTGAAGCTGCCCCCCGGCGTGGAGGCGACCCTGACCGGCGAGGGCGCGCCGCGCGTGGCGCGTTCGCCGGCGGAGGCGCCGCTCGTCGTGAGCGTGCGACCGGCGCGCGGCGGCCGGCTCGTGGTCAGCTGGGCCGACGCGGCCAAGGGCACCGAAGGCCCCAGCGTGCTCGACGCCGAGGTCAAGACCCTGCACACGGTGGGCGACGGCGTGGTGCAGTCCGCCGCCCTGGTCAAGGTGGACGTGCTGCGCACGGCCACCGACCGGCTGGTGCTGGAGATCCCCGCCGACCTGAGCATCCGCGGCGTGGAGGGCCCCGGCGTGATCGGCAGCGCGCGCAGCGAGGACCGCCGCCGCCTGACGGTACGCCTGGAGACCGCGCGCCTGGGCGCCGTGGAGCTGCTGCTGCAGGCCGAACGCCCCTACAAGCCCGGCCCGGGGGTCGAGCTCGCGCGCATCGCGGTGGCCGGCGCCCTGCGCCAGCGCGGCGAGGTGGCGCTGCGGATGGCGCCCGACTTGAACGTGCGCGACGTGCGCGTGGAGGAGGGCCGGCGCGTGGTGCTCGCGGGCCAGACGCCCGAGCGCGCCGGCGTGCTGCGCTACGCCCTGGCGCGCAGCACGGGCGGCGTGACGCTCGACCTCGAGCCCGGCCGCCTGCGCGTGGACGCCACCAGCACCTACTACTTGAACCTGGCCGAGCCCGGCCAGACCCTGATCGCCACGGTCACCTACCGCGTGGTCGAGGGCACGCTCTTCCGCCTGAGCCCCCGCTTCCCGAACGAGTTCGACCTGCGCACGCTGACGCTCAACGGGACGACCGATGGGTTCACGCGCGATGCCAGCGGCGACGGCGGCATCGAGATCACCCTGGCCCAGGGCGTGGGCGTGGGCGGCGAGATCCAGCTCCTGGCGACCCTCGAACGTGCCCAGGCCGACTGGTTGCCCGAGAAGCAGACGGTGGCCGTGCCCTTCGCCGTGCCCTCGGCGGGCGTGACCCGCGAGGAGGGCTATGCGGCCGTGGGCGCCGATGCGGGCTTCGAGGTGCTCGACGCGGGGGCCACGCACCTGCTGCCCGTGGGTGCGGCCGATCTGACGGCGCGCGGGCTCTCCTCCGCCGGCCTGGTCTACGGCTACCGCCTTGACGGCGAGGCGCCGGCGGTGGCGTTGGCCGTCACGCGCCGCGAGCCGCTGATCACCGCCGACGTGGTCACGGTGCTGCATCCGGGCCCGCGGCGGCTCGACCTGGCCGCGCGCGCGGTCTACCGCATCCAGCGCGCGGGCGTGCGGCGCCTCTTCATGGACCTGCCGGCCTGGGCCGGCGACAAGGTGG
>JANOFW010000413.1:0-4124 GCA_031413835.1 Planctomycetia bacterium | reverse complement strand
GGGCGCCGAGCCGGCCCTCGCCTACCTCACGCGCCACCCCGCGGAGGTGTCGGCCGTGAGCTTGGCCCAAGCGCGCTTCGACGCCGCCGCCCTGGCCTCGCCCGAGGCCCTCGAGGCCGGCGGGGCGCCCATCGACCTGCTGGGCACGGGCACCGTGACAGGCAACGACGCCACCGAGGATCACGCCACCCTGCTGGGCACCCGGGGCTTCGCTCACGTGGCCAAGCGCACCCCGGAGGGCACGGGCCCCTCCGAGCTGGCCGCCCAGCAGTGGGCCTGGCTGGCCGCCGTCGGGACCCGCTAGCCCCCCCGGCCCCCCTGGCACCCTCGGCCCTCCGGCCCCCCTATTCAAGATCCGGGCCGGCGCAGCCGGCCGCGGATCTTGAACACGTTCAATTTTTCGGTAGACAGGGCCGGGGCGGGGGCTAGACTCCCTCCAGTTGAACACGTTCAACTAGCCCCCCTGGAGACACCCGATGGACCCCACCTTCGCCACCTACCTCGTCTACCTGCTCGTCAGCGTCGTCTTGACCGTCTGGGTCGCGCGCACGCTCTCGGCTCACGGGATCGCGTTCCTCAAGGACGTGTTCCGCGGCAACGAAGCCCTCGCCGCCTCGGTGAACCACCTGCTCGTGGTGGGCTTCTACCTGGTCAACCTGGGCTTCATCGCCTTCAACCTGAAGCTGGGCCTGCGGGTCACGGGCTCGGCAGAGGCCCTCGAAGCCCTCTCCCACAAGGTGGGCCTGGTGCTGCTGGTGCTCGGCGGGCTGCACTTCGGCAACCTGTGGGTGCTGCAGCGCATGCGGCAGCGCGCTCTGCTGGCCGACACCCCGCCCCCGGTGGCCCCCGACGGCCTGCTGCCGCCGTCGATCTTCCCGGCCCGGGCCCCATGAGGCGGCTCACCCTGGTGTTCGACCCCCGCTGCCCGCCCTGCCGCCGCTGGGCGCGCTGGGTGGCGAGCCGGCCGGCCTACCCCAAGGTCACGCTGCTCTCGGCCCGCGATCCCCGGCTGCCTGCGCAGTGCGCGTCGCTCGCCGCGGCCGACGACGCGCACGCCCCCCTCGTCGCGCTCGGCGAGCGCGGCGAGGTCTGGCGCGGGGAACACGCGCTGCGCGTGAGCCTGTGGGCGCTGCGCGAGCACCGCCAGGCCTCCCTCGACCCGCGCACGACGGCGGCGGCGCTGGCCGAACACGACGCCGCCCTCGGCGAGCACCGTGTGCGGCCCGCTGCACCGGGGACCTGGGAGCGCCCTGCCCCGAGCGCCGCGGCCCTGCTCCCCGTGCGGCGGGAGTCGTGCGTGCGGGGCCTCTTCCAGGGCCTGCTCGCGGGCGTCATGGGCCTGGTGCTGCTGCCCGTGTTGCTGCTCGTGGGCTTCGCCGCCTGTGCCCTGGCCTTCGACCAGGCCGGCCTCGCGGGCTCCCTCGCGATGCTGGTGCTGCTCGCGTTCCTGCTGGCCAAGGGCCTTGCCGCCGCCGGGCGTCCGACGTAGGCCTCTCCCTTCCCTGCCCCGGAGCCCCATGAACCTGCCCCCGCGAGACGCCGCCCGCGACGCCGCCCCCGACGCCACCCCCGGAGCCCGCACCAGCCGCGGCGAGGAGAGCCGCCAGAAGATCGTGGACGCGGCCCTCGCACTCTTCCGCGAGAAGGGCTACGAGGACACCACCATGCGCGCCGTCGCCGAACGGGCGGGCGTGGCGCTGGGCAACGCCTACTACTACTTCCAGAGCAAGGAGCACCTGCTCCAAGCCTACTACGCGCGCAGCCACGAGGCGCACCTCGAGCGCGTCAAGCCCATCCTGGCGCGCGAGCGCACGCTGGAGGGACGCCTCAAGGGGCTGCTCACGGCCAAGATCGAGGGCGAGGAGCCCTACCATCGCTTCGCCGGCCTGCTGTTCAAGTCGGCCGCCGACCCCGAGAGCCCGCTCAACCCCTTCAGCCCCGAATCGAGCGCCACGCGTCAGGCGGCCACGGCGCTCTTCGGCGAGGTGCTCGCCGGCGCCAAGCTGCGCCTGCCCCAGGACCTGAAGGCCCGCCTGCCGCAGCTGCTCTGGCTCTTCGAGATGAGCGTGATCCTCTTCTGGATCCACGACCGCTCCCCCGGCCGCGCGCGCACCCATGCGCTGATCGAGCACGCCACCTCGCTGGTGGTGCGCCTGATCTCGCTGGCCAGCAACCCCTTCCTGGCGCCGCTGCGCAAGAAGGCGCTGCGCCTGCTCGACGCCATCAGCGTGGCGGGGCCGTGAGCGCGGCAGTCGCCGACCTGCTCCGGGTGCTGGTGCCGCTCGCAGGCGTGGGCCAGCTAGCGTTGTGCGTGGCCAGCCTGGCCATCCCGCGCGTGCTCGGCTGGCGCGCGGCGCTCGCGCCTCTGGCACCGTTGCCGCGCCAGCTGTTCTGGACCTACGCCTTCTACGTCGCCGGCGCGCACGTCTTCTTCGGGCTGGTCACGCTGCTGTTTGCTCAGCCGCTGCTGGCGGGCGAGCCCATCGCACGCGCGCTCACGGGCTTCATCGCCCTGTGGTGGGGTGTGCGACTGGTGCTGGCCCTCCTCGGCGTGGAACGCGGTGCCCTGCCCGACACAAGCGCGATCCGCTGGGCCCACCGCGCACTCCTGGCGCTGTTCACGGGGCTCACCCTCGTCTACGCCGCGCTGGCGTTGGGGCTCGGCGCGCGATGAACGGCTACGGCCCGCCCACCCCCGCGGGGCTGCTCGTGGCGGTCGCCTTCCTGCTGGTGGCGCTGCTCGCGGGCTGGTGGATCGCCGGCGCGCACCCCGCCCCCTGGATGCGCACCCTGGGGTGGGCCCTGCTGCTGGCGGCAGGGTCGCTCACACCGTGGCTCACGCGGGACGACCTCGCCGGCACGCGCATGTTGCTGATCTGCGGCTGCGTCTTCCTGGCGATGAAGGTGCTGGTGCAGGCCGAGGCGCGCCTGGCCGGTCGCCCTGTGCCCACGGGCGGAGCCTGGCTGTGCTTCGCGCTGCTCTGGCCGGGCATGCGTCCCTGGGCCTTTGCCGGCCCCCCCGGCCCCCCACGGCGCGACGCCTGGCGCCTGATCGTGCTCGGCGGCCTCACCATGCTGCTCGGACTCGGGCTGCTGGGCCTCGCCCGCCTGCGGGCGAGACAGGGTGCGTCCGAAGCCGAGGTGCTGCTCGTGGCGCTGCTGGGCATCGGCCTCGTGCTGCACTTCGGGACGTTCCGCGCCCTGGCGGGATTCAGGCGGCTGCGAGGCCGCCCCGTGACGCCGCTCTTCGACGCTCCGGCACGCTCGCGTTCCCTGGATGAGTTCTGGGCGCGCCGCTGGAACCTGGCCTTCTCGGAGATGCTGCAGGTGGCCGTGCGGCGGCCGTTCAAGCGCCTTCTGGGGCCGGGCGGGACCACCGCACTCTGCTTCGTGATCTCGGGGCTGCTGCACGAGCTGGCCCTGAGCGTGCCCGCACGTGCGGGCTACGGCTTGCCGCTGCTCTACTTCGGCGTCCACGGCCTGCTGGTGGCGCTCGAGAGCCGCCTCCCCTGGGGCACGGGCCGCGGCGGCGAGCTCGCGCGACGGGTCTGGACCCTGGGCTGGGTGCTGCTGCCCGTGCTGCTGGTGTTCCATCCGCCGGCGCTGCGCGCCCTCGTGCTACCGCTGGTCGCAGGAGCGGAGGTGGACCCGCTTCAGCGGTAGGCGGGGAGATCCAGCAGCACGGGACGGGTGTCGAGGCGCTCGAAGGCGTAGCGCGGCAGCAGCGCCTGCGGCGTGAGCGCTTCGTCGGGACGGCACAGGCCCGCGGTGGAAGCCAGGCGACCGACGAGCGCCGGCGCGCTCAAGCCCCGCTCGCGCAGCGAGCGGAGGGAGGTGTCGCCATGGCGCTTGGCCAGACGGTGCCCGTCCGCGCCCACGACCAGCGGCAGGTGCAGGTAGGCGGGGGTGGGGAGCCCGAGGGCGCGCTGCAGCAGGATCTGGCGCGAGGTCGAGGGCAGCAGGTCGGCGGCGCGCATCACCAGGTCTACGCCGCTGACCGCGTCGTCGATCACGGTGGCGAGCTGGTAGGCCGCCACGCCGTTGTTGCGGAAGATGACGAAGTCGCCCGTGTCCGCCTGGGGATCGAAGGCCTGCGCACCGTAGAGCTGGTCGGAGAAGGCCAC
>JANOFW010000412.1:0-1848 GCA_031413835.1 Planctomycetia bacterium | reverse complement strand
CTTCCACGGTGCTGGCGCTGCTGGTCTGCAGGATCGTGCCGGCTCCGCCGCCGATCAGGATGCCCGCCACGAGGCCGCCCAGGCCCAGCAGCACCGGCGCCAGACCGCGCTTCAGGGCGCGCTTGGCCGTGTCGGCCGCCGCCTGGGCGCCTCCGGCCTCGGCCAACGCACGCACGCGTCCGCCCTCCGCCCAGGTGGTGAGCTCGGAGGCGATCTGGCGCACGTTCACGTAGCGGTCGCCCGGCTCGTGGGCCAGGGCCTTCCTGACGAGCGCCGCCAGCGGCGCCGGCACGCTGGCCGGCAGGGGCTGGTAGCGGCCCTCGCGCGCGTCCTTGAACAGGTCGTCGAGCGTGCGCAGGCCGGCGTCCTGCAGGCGTGCGAGCTTCTCGTCGGCCAGCGCCACCTTGCGGTCGTCCTCGGCCTTGAGCGCCACGTCGCGCACCTGCTTGAGGGCCTCGATGCGCTCGCGCAGCTCGGAGCGGGTGATGCCGGTGGCCGCCGCGATGGGCGGCTCGCCGGTCAGCGAGAAGTGGATCAACGCGCCCAGTCCCCAGACGTCGGTGCGCGGGCCCACCGAGCCGCGCGCCTGCTCCGGCGCGAGGAAGCGCGGCGTGCCCACGATGCCGGCGTCCTCGGCCGTGGGCGAGACGACCACGCCGCCCGAGATCTTGCCGGTGCTCTCGAGCACGTGGCAGATGCCGAAGTCGATCACGTACGGCCGGAGCGTGCGCGAGTCGAGCAGGATGTTGTCGGGCTTGAGGTCGCGGTGGATCACGCCGTTCTCGACGTTGGCCACATAGAGGCCCTCGGCCACGGGCACCAGCACGTCTGTGGCGAGCTTTTCCATGGCGCCCAGGTGGGCCATCGTGGCGTAGCGGTTGAGCGTGCCGCGCTCGCGGCGGTCCACGATCTCGGTCAGGGTGAACGGCTTGTAGAGCAGCTCCATCGTGAAGTAGGGACGCCCGTCGGCCAGGGTGCCGCGGTCGAAGACCGGCATGATGTTGGGATGCCGGATGTTGGCCTGCACCTCGATCTCGCGCTGGAAGCGCTGGCGCATGGCCTCGGACATCTCGCGCAGCAGCACCTTGAGGGCCACGCTGCGGTTCGTGGTGGGGTCGAAGGCGCGGTAGACCGTGCCCGTGCCTCCGCGTCCGATGGCCTCTTCGATGCGGTAGCGCCCCACGATCGCGTCCACCGGGAACTCGGCGTCGCGGATCTCGCGCTCCTCCTGCCCGGCCTTCTCCTCCGCGCGCTGCTTGTCGCGCGCGGTGGACTTCGCCGAGACCGGCGCCTCGGGCTTGGGCTTGGCCTTCACGGTCGGCAGCGGAGCGCTCTTGGGGGTGGGCGCCGTCGCGGGCGCCGCCTGCTCGCTCGCCGCGGGCTTCGTCTCGGCCACCGGCGTCGGGGGGGGCGCGGGGGCCGCCGGCTCGCTCTTCGCCACGCCCACCTGCTGCAGCACGCAGCGCACCTCGCCACTGGCTGACAGGCTCACGGCCAGCGGCTTCTTGCAGCCCACGCAGGGGGCCTTGAGGACGGCATCGGGCTTGCCTTCGAGGCTCGAGAGGTCGGCGCGGTGCTTCTGGCCGCAGGCCGGGCAGTAGAACGCCGGCGGCTTCTTCTCGGGGATGGACATCGGTCCGGCGGCTCCAGAACGGCGCGTCATCCTACGCGCCCGGACGCCGGCCATACACAGCCGCGGGACGCAGGGTATTGTCGCAGTTTGGCTCTAGATCTCGTGCTGGGGCACTGCGGGGCGCTGGCTGGGGTGCGGAGGGCCGCCGCGGAGGACGACATGCAGCCTGGCTACACGAGTCTTCCTACATGAGGACGACGCGGGGGCCCGAGCGC
>JANOFW010000411.1:0-4720 GCA_031413835.1 Planctomycetia bacterium | reverse complement strand
AGGTGCGCCAGCTCGTCGGGGACCGCCGCGTCACCATCGTCTTCGATCGAGGCGGCTGGAGCCCCAAGCTCTTCGAGACGCTGCTGTGCGGGTTTCGGTCCAAGGTGAACACCCAGATCGGTCCAACGTGAACGCTCAGATCGGAGCAACGTGAACACCTAGATCGGTGATCGTGAACAGGCGACCCTGCCCGCGGGGGCGGGTGCCTGAAGGGTAGCGACGCTGGATGGTCCAGCCCGCCGTCCGCCCCGAGCCAGAAAGGGGCGCGATGGCGGCCGAGCGACTCTCCATGCGGCAGATCCGCGAGATCCTGCGACAGAAGTGGACCCTGGGCCGGAGCCACCGGGAGGTGGCCCAGCAGGTGGGGGCCGGCCTGGGAACCGTCTCCAGCGTTGAGCGTCGAGCCCACGCCGCGGGGTTCGACTGGCCGCAGGTCGAGGCGCTCAGCGACGAGGCGCTGGAGGCCCGCCTGTATGGGCCGCCGACGCCGCCCACGCACCATCGGCCCGTGCCCGACTGCGTGCTCCTGCACGCCGAACGGCACAAGCCCGGCGTCACCCTCGAGCTGCTGCACCTGGAGTATCTGGAGCAGCACCCGGACGGCTACCGCTATACGCAGTTCTGCGAGCTCTACCGGCGCTGGCTTGGCCGCCGGGGCCTGTCGATGCGCCAGGTCCACCACGCCGGCGACAAGTGCTTCGTCGACTACGCCGGCAAGAAGCCCCGACTCATCGAGCCAACCACCGGCGAGGTGACCGAGGTCGAGCTCTTCGTCGCCGTCCTCGGCGCGTCGAACTACACCTACGCGGAGGCGACCCGCACCCAGCAGGTCCCCGATTGGCTCGCGAGCCATCAGCGCGCCTTCCAGTTCTTTGGCGGGGTCACCACCGCCGTGGTCTGTGACCAGCTCAAGAGCGGCGTCACCCTCGCGTGCCGCTACGAGCCCGGGCTGCAACGCACGTACGAAGAGTTCGCCACGCATTACGGCACGGTGATCCTGCCCGCGCGGCCCGCGCATCCTCGTGACAAACCGAAAATCGAAGTCGCCGTGCAGATCGTCGAGCGCTGGATCCTCGCCCGCCTCCGCCACGAGACCTTCTTCTCCCTCGCCGCGCTCAACGCCCGCATCGCCGAGCTGCTCGCGGATCTCAACGCCCGCCCCATGCGCCTGTACCGCGCGAGCCGGTCCGAGCTGTTTGCGCGCCTCGACCAGCCCGCGCTCCGCCCGCTCCCCGCCGAGCCCTTCGTCTATGGCGAGTGGAAGATCAACGCCCGGGTCAACATCGACTATCACATCGAGCTGCATGGGCACTACTACTCCGTCCCCTACGCGCTCATCCACGAGTACGTCGATGCCCGCCTGACGGCCACGACCGTCGAGTGCTTCCATCGGGGCCAGCGTGTCGCCGCCCATGTCCGTAGCCATGTCCGCGGCCGCCACACCACCGACCCGGCCCACATGCCCAAGGCCCATCAGCGGCATCTGGAGTGGACACCCTCGCGCCTCACCACCTGGGCGCGCACGATCGGCCCGCAGACCGCCGCCCTCGTCCAGGCGATTCTCGCGGACCGTCCGCATCCCGAGCAGGGCTACCGCTCATGTCTCGGCCTCCTGCGGCTCGGCAAGCGCTATGGCGAGGCCCGGCTGGAAGCCGCCTGTGCCCGCGCCGTCGCTGTCGGCGCGCGCTCCTACCGCCACGTCGACTCGATGCTCAAGCACGGCCTCGACCGCCTCGCCGTGCCGGAGGCCTCCACGCCACTCACCCTCACGCCGGCCCACGACCATCTCCGCGGGCCGGCCTACTACCAGTGAAGGAGACCCCCCCGATGCTCACCGCCCCCACGATGGAGCACCTCCAGGCCCTCAAGCTCGACGCCATGGCCGCGGCCTGGACCGCGCAACAACAACAGGCCGATCTCACCGCCCTCGCCTTTGACGAACGCTTCGGTCTCCTCGTCGAGGCCGAGTGGGGCGCCCGAGAGAACAAGCGCCTCGTCCGGGCCCTGCAGGAGGCCAAGCTCAAACTCTCGCAGGCGTGCATCGAGGCCATCGACTACCCGGCCCGGCGGGAGCTCGACAAGGCCGTCGTCCGCCAGCTCGCCACCTGCCGCTGGGTCGCTGAGCACCACAACGTGATCCTGGTCGGCGCCACCGGGGTCGGCAAGAGCTTCATCGCCTGCGCCCTGGCCCATCAGGCGTGCCGCAAGGGCTATCGCGCCGGCTACCGCCGGGCCTCCCGCCTCTTCCACGAGCTCACCCTAGCCCGCGCCGATGGCACCTACCTCCGTCTGCTCGGCAAGCTCGCCCGCCTCGACGTCCTCGTGATCGACGACTGGGGGCTTGCCCCCGTGCAGGACCCGGAGCGCCGCGACCTCCTCGAGATCCTCGAGGACCGCTATGGCACCCGCTCCACCATCATCACGAGCCAGCTCCCGCCCGCCCAGTGGCACGACTACCTCGCCGACGCCACCCTGGCCGATGCCATCTGCGACCGCCTCTTGCACAACGCCCACCGACTTGTGCTACAAGGACCCTCACGGCGAAAGGAGGCCAAGCTCGACGACTAGCTGCACCGCCCAGCGTCGCTCCGCTCCGATCACGATGCCCCGATCTGAGCGTTCACCATGAAGCGATCTGGGTGTTCACGATGACCGGAATGCGCAGTCCAGTGGGTCGTAGAGGCGGCTTGCAAGTGCGTAGATGTCCTCCCGATCGATGGGGGTAACGAACGTGGTGTTGAGCCGCCGGACCACCTCGTGGGTGACCGCGTCGCCGGCGTGCTCGAGGTCGCGGATCTGCTGAACCTTGGCCTGGGCGGAGGGGTAGTCGAGTGTTAGCTCCTCCAACACCCTTGACGCCGAGACGATGTGGCCCGCCTGCTGCTCGAAGAAGTCGAAGAAGTTCTCGTCGCGTGGAAGGAGACGAAACACGCTTCATCCTCTCCCGGGTCGCCCCGCATGTCAACGGCCCCCGGCCGGTTTGACAGTCACTGGCGCTGTGGCTAGGATTCGGATGTGCGATCCGACGAGCCCCCCACCGGGCGGCAAACCCGCTGCCCGCGCTGTGGAAGCGCAATGGCCTGGCAAGGCAACCCGCACAGGCCCTTCTGCGGAATCACGTGCCGGTTGATCGACCTCGGACGGTGGCTCGACGAGCGCTACCGCATGGCCGGCGAAGCGCTGCCCGAGGAGCTCCCCCCCGACGATCGTCCGGCGCGGCCCGCCGAATGACAGAACTGCTCAGCGATCCGGCGGCTTTCCTCCAGCGCCTCGTCCTCCAGGTTCCCGCGCTTTTGATCGCGGTCACCGTCCACGAGCTGGCGCACGCCCTCGTGGCTGACCGGCTCGGCGACCCGACGGCGCGCCGTCTGGGCCGGATCACGCTCAACCCGCTGCCACATATAGACCCGCTCGGGGCCCTCGCGTTCGTCATCGCCGGCTTCGGCTGGGCGAAGCCAGTGCCCGTGAACGCCACCAACCTGGCCCACCCGAGACGGGACATGGCCTGGGTCGCCGCTGCAGGACCTCTGTCGAACTTCCTCGTGGCGTTTCTCGCGCTTGCCGCGCTTCGCTTTGCAGCGAACTGGGGACTCATTGGCGCTCAAGGCGACTCCTTGGCGCAGGTGCTGTTTTTCATCTACCAGTTCAACATCGGCATCGGTGTCTTCAACCTGATCCCGCTGCCGCCGCTGGACGGTGGACACTTTCTTCCCTATCTGCTACCCGCAGGCGCCGCTCAGGTGGTGCGCGCTCTCGAGCAGTACGGCGCGTTCATCCTCCTGCTACTGGTGTTCTCGGGGGCCACCCGGTGGATTATCGGCCCGATCATTCGGTGGGTCGACCAGCTCATGGTTACTCTCGTGCGCTCGCTCGTCTGAGCAAGTCCTGACACAGCAAAGCGCCCGGACCTTTCGGTCCGGGCGCCTGAATTACCCCGGCAGCGACCTACTCTCCCACGCCGTTACCAGCGCAGTACCATCGGCCCTGGAGGGCTTAACTTCCGTGTTCGGGATGGGAACGGGTGTGGCCCCTCCGGCATCGCCACCGGGAATCGGATGGCAATTGTATACGTTGATTCTCGAGTGCAGCCAAGCGACGAAATAACGGTATGAGTGCAACGTGGTCAAGCCGCACGGCCGATTAGTACCGCTCAGCTGAACGCCTTACGGCGCTTACACCTGCGGCCTATCAACCTGGTAATCTTCCAGGGGCCTTCAGAGGGCTTACGCCCTGGGAGGTCTCATCTTGAGGCGGGTTTCGCGCTTAGATGCCTTCAGCGCTTATCCCTGCCGGACGTAGCTACCCAGCGGTGCTCCTGGCGGAACAGCTGGCACACTAGCGGTCCGTCCACCCCGGTCCTCTCGTACTAGGGGCAGCTCCCCTCAAACCTCCTACGCCCGCGTCAGATAGAGACCGAACTGTCTCACGACGTTCTAAACCCAGCTCACGTACCGCTTTAATGGGCGAACAGCCCAACCCTTGGGACCTGCTCCAGCCCCAGGATGCGATGAGCCGACATCGAGGTGCCAAACCTCCCCGTCGATGTGAACTCTTGGGGGAGATCAGCCTGTTATCCCCGGAGTACCTTTTATCCGTTGAGCGATGGCCCTTCCACTCGGAACCACCGGATCACTAGGTCCTGCTTTCGCACCTGCTCGACTTGTAGGTCTCACAGTTAGGCCGGCTTCTGCCCTTGCACTCGACGCACGATTTCCAACCG
>JANOFW010000410.1:0-6845 GCA_031413835.1 Planctomycetia bacterium | reverse complement strand
AGCACGTCGAGGTAGTGCTGGAGCAACTCCTGGCGCAGGGCCGGCGGGATCTCGGCCTTGGCGTCGTAGAGCAGGGAGGCCACGTCGTAGGCCAGCGCGCCGCGGCGGCCGCCCTGGTAGTCGATGAACCAGGGCGTGGAGGTCTCGAGCGTCGCGCCTCGGAGCATCACATTGCGCGATTGGAAGTCGCGGTAGAGGAAGTGGCGTGCGTCGCCGTCGAGCAGGAAGCCGATCAGGCGCTCGAAGTCCTCTTCCAGGCGCCCCTCGTGGAAGGGCACCTCGACGAGCTTCAAGAAGTTGTACTTGAAGTAGTTGAGGTCCCAGGCCATCGAGCGGCGGTCGAAGGCCACGTGCGGGTAGGCCAGACCGAAGTCGATCGCCCGCCCGCCCTCCACCTGGAAGCGCGGCAGCGCCGCCAGCACGCGCCGGTAGACGGGCACCAGGGCCGGGGGAAAGGTGCCGGGCTCGTCCCTGCGCGCACTCGAGAGCGCCTGGAAGAGCGTGGTGTCGCCCAGGTCTTCGACCAGGTAGGCGCCTTCGGCGAGGTCTTCGCCGTAGACCTCGGGCACCGGCAGACCCAGGCCGCGGAACGTGCGCGAGAAGGACAGGAAGGCCGCGTTCTCCTCGCGTTCGGGTCCCAGGACGCCGATGGCCGTGGTGGCGTCGTCGAGCCCCAGGCGCACCATGCGGCGCCGCGAGCCATCGGCGGCGAGCGGGCGCACGAACGCCGCCGGACGGCCAAAGCGCGCCGCGAAGATGCGTTGGAGGGCGTCCACGGGGGGACTCTACTCCTGCCTGCCCCCGTGCCTACAAGGCCCTCGAAGTCACGCGACCTCGAAGCCGGCCGCCGTCAAGGAGCGCTCGGCCAGCGCGGCCCAGCCACGGTTGGCTGCCCGGCTGGCGGGGCGGGGTGGGGTACGGAGGGGTGCGAGGTACGGAGAGCGTATCGATTCTGACAGGTTTTCCGACCGAGGTACTCCGCCACCTTCGACGGAGCCAGCAACTCGTCAGAATCCAGACGCACTCGGTACCACGGATCGCGCACCGTCCCTAGCCGTCGGCGGCCGACGACCGCCGTCGGCGTGTTGGACAGGTGAAATGCGTCCGGCTAGGCTTCGCCGCTTGACATTCTCGCGACTTCGGAGGTGTCGGCTGCCTACGCAGAACTGGATCGACGTCGGGGCGGTGTCGGACTTGGCGAGTCGGCCCATCACGCTCGTCAAGTGCGGCGATCTTTCGCTTGCGCTCTCCTTCGAGGCCGGGCGGTTCGGCGCGGTGGACGCGATCTGCGTTCACATGGGTGGCCCCCTCGACGAGGGGAACATCGAGGGTGGTTGCATCGTCTGCCCGTGGCACCAATGGCGCTACGAGCGCACGACCGGACAGGTTCCCGGCCAAGCTGCGAGCGTCAAGGCCTATCAGGTGGAGGTCCGCGGTACGCGGGTGTTCATCGACGCGGCGTCCGCTCGCGGCGGCGAAGCGCCCGTCAAGGCTCCGCATCCGCTCGAGCGAGCCACCGTACGCGAGGCGGGGCCGCTTCGGGTCGTGGGCATTTCGACGACCGTCATGAACGTCGAGAGCCCGAGGTACTCGACTTCCGAGAGGTTGCTCGGCGTGGCGTTGGATCACGCGCGAACCGCGCTCGGGGCCGAGACGCGACTCCTGAAGCTGAACGACCTGAAGTTCCGGCACTGCGAGGGCTACTACTCGCGCAGCGCCGAGTCGTGCACGTGGCCGTGCACCATCACGCAGGCCGACCCGGGCGACGAAATGGCGCAGGTTTACGACGCGCTCGTCTTCTGGGCCGACGTGGTGATCGTTGCCACGCCGATTCGGTGGGGAAACGCCAGTTCGCTGTTCTACAAGATGGCCGAGCGAATGAACTGTATTCAGAACCAGATCACCATCAACGATCGGGTGCTCATCCGCAACAAGGTCGCGTCGTTCATCATCACCGGCGGTCAAGACGGCATCCAGGCGGTCGCGGGGCAGCTGCTGACGTTCTTCTCCGAGGTGGGATTCCACTTCCCTCAGTTTCCGTTCATCGCGCACAGCCGTGGCTGGTCGGCGGAAGACATGGAGCGGAACATCGAGGTCGTGGAGCAGAGCGAAGACCTGCGCGAGGGAGCGCGTCAGCTCGTCACGCGCGCCACGAGCCTCGCGAGCCTGCTCATCGGACAGGGGGCGGGGGCGGAACAGACGAGCCGCGGGGGTCGCAAAGCGTCGCCCTTGCATCCGACGGGGGGGTAAACGGCGCGAGGGACGGGGCGTGAGGGGTACGGAGAGCGTCTCGATTCTGACAGGTTTCCCGACCGAGTTACTCCGCCACCTTCGACGGAGCCAGGAACTCGTCAGAATCCAGACGCACTCGGCACCATCCCCCACTCCGCATTCCGAGGCCAGACGCCCGACGAGATGTACTTCGGGAGGGGCGTCCACGTGCCAGACGACCTTGCACGCCAGCGCTCACACGCCCGCCAGGCCAGGATGGAGGCCACCCGCGCACGACGGTGCGTGACGTGTGCATAGGTAGCAAAGAGAGGACATGAGCGCCGTGACCCTGCAAGCGCCGGGCCACCGTGCCCTCGTCGAAGTGGACGTCTCCCAACGGAGCCCGGACCTCCGGTCCCGCCTCCCGCAGCATGGGGAGCGGCCGTCCCGGTTCGCGCAACCTGACGAGTTCTCGTCAGAAAAGTGCTACAGCGTCTGAGAATCAGCACGGCGGAACTACGCGGCGCACGCGCGCGAGACGTGCGTGGCCTCGGCGAGCGGTGACTCCTGCCTGCCCCCGTGCCTACGACGCGCTCAAGATCGTGGGACCTCGAAGCCGGCCGCCGTCAGGGCGCGCTCGGCCAGGGCGGCCCAGCCGCGGTTGGCGGCCGGGCTGGCCGGGCTGGGATGGGGCAGGAGGTGCACGGCCACGCCGCTCCCGGCGAGTGCCTCGCGCGCTCGCGCCTGGGCGAAAGCGCCCACGCCGATCACGGCGCGGGCGGAGAGCGCCTTGACCATCCGGCGCAGGGCCTCGTCGCAGGCCTCGAAGAGCGGCTCTCGCTCGCGTGCCGGCAGCTGGTCGGGGGTGCGGTTCTTGCCCGAGGCTTCCACGAAGGCCAGGGGGCAGTAGTTGAGCACCAGGAAGCGCTCGAAGAAGCGCTCGGGGCTGCCCCAGCGTTCGCGCACGAAGCCCCACAGGCGCCGTCCGCTGACCTCGCCACGCTCGCAGGAGAAGCCCGTGACCGGACGCTTGGGATGCTCCTGCGTGGGGCGACCCACGGGCGCTTGGATCCCTAGGAAGTCGCGCACCAGGCCCACGTCGCCGAACGGCACGCCGGTCTGCGCCATGCCGAAGGGCCCGGGGTTCATCCCCAGCCAGAGCGCCTCACGCGGGCCTCGGCCGTAGCGCGTCAGGTAGGCGGCGTGCGCCTCGAAGGCGTAGTCGAGGGGGTTGTAGACGTGGGTGACGGGCGCGGCAAAGCGCAACGCGCCCACGGCCCGGGCCAGCCGCCGCGCCTCCTCCACGAGCACGACCGGCATCTCAGGCCGGTCCGCTCGGGGCCGCCGCGGGGCCGACCTCGGGCGCGCGCACCAGCGTGACCAGCGCCAGCCCCAGCAGGTAGAGCGGCACGACGCTCAAGACCGCCAGGCGCTGGTTGCCCGTCCCCGCAGCGATGGCCCCGAACATCAACGGCCCCAGGATCGAGCCGGTGCGACCGCAGAGGGCCATGAAGCCGAACATCTCGGCCTCGCGGCCGCGCGGCGCCAGCCGCCCCATCATCGCGCGCGAGGCCGCCTGCACGGCACCCAGGCCCAGCCCGGCCATGCCCCCGACGATCCAGAAGGCGAGCTTCGTCTCGGAGAAGTAGGCCGCGAGCACGACCAGCACCCACCACAGCAGGGTGAGGCGCACCGTGAAGCGCGGGCCGCGCGTGTCCGTGGGTCGCGCCAGCGCCAGCGAGCCGGCGAGCGCGGTCAGCTGCACCAGCGCGAACAGGCCGATCAGCTCCGCCGTGCTGAACCCGAGCGTCTGCTTGGCGTAGGAGCCGGCGAAGACCACGACCGTCTCCACGCCGTCCATGTAGAAGAAGAACCCCAGCAGGAACCAACGCAGGTGCGGCGTGCGCGCGACGTCGAGCAGCGCCTTCCAGGTGCCGCCGACGCCGCGCGAGGCGGCCTGGCGCAGCGTGAGACCGCCGGGCACATCGGGCGGCAGGCGCAGGAAGGCCGGGAGGGCCGCCCCGAACCACTGCAGCGCGAGCGCCACCCACACCAGGGCCAGAAGCTTGCTCGCGAGCAGCAGCGCGGCGACGCCCAGGGCCACGAGCGAGCCGACGTAGCCGACGGCGAACCCCCAGGCGCTCACGCGGCCCTGGTAGTCGGGCGGCGCGATGCGCGGCAGGTAGGCGTTGTAGAAGACGATGCCCGCCTCGAAGGCCACCAGGCCCAAGGCGCCCAGCGCGTAGCCGAGCACGACGTCGCCGGGGCCCAGCAGCGACCAGCTGAGCACGGCCAGGATCCCAAGCAGCGTGAACGCGCCCAGCATGCGCTTGCGCACGCCGGCGTGGTCGGCCACGCCGCCCAGGAAGGGGGCCAGCAGCGCCACCACGACCATGGCGGTCGAGACCATGTAGCCCAACCAGCGATCGCCCTCGCCGTGCTCGTTGCCGACGATGCTGTCCGTGTACAGCACGCTGAAGATCGCGGGGAAGAGCATCGCGAAGGCGCTGTTGCCGAAGTCGTAGAGGCACCAGGCGCGTACGACTCGGCGATCCATCGCCCCAGCCTACTCAGCCGACCACGCCGACGGGAGGGCTAGCGCGGCGCCACGAGCACGAGGTCGAAGACCTGGCCCCCGCGGCGCACCGTGAGGTAGTACTCGCGCCCGGGGCGGCTGGCGGCGAAGGCGAAGAGCAGGTCGGTGGCCGACTCGATCGGCCGGCCGTCGATGGAGAGCAGCAGGTCGCCCAGGGCCAGGCCCGAGATGGCAGCGGCTGACGAGCGGTCGACGCGCGCCACGACCACGCGCGCGCCGTTGTCCTCCAAGCGGAAGCCCAGATCCTCCGGCAGCAGCGGGGTGCTGATGCGGGGCGCGGGCGTGAGGGGGGCGCGGGGGGCCGCCGGGGGACGCTGCCCGCCCGAGGTCGCGCCGGGCTGACCTCCCTGCGCCGGGGGCCGGCTCGCCGGCGGCACGCGTGAGGCGGGAGGAGGAACGACTTCGGGCTGCGCCTGGGGGCGGTCGGGGCAGGCGGCCCCGGGCGCCATGGCGTTGGCGGGCGGCGCGCGGCCCGTGGCTCGCCGCAACAGTTCGCCCACGGCGTCGGCGCTGATCGCGAACGCGATGCCCGTGGCCGACGGCAGCAGCGAGACGTTGATGCCGATCAGCTCGCCGTCGAGGTTGAGCAGGGCGCCGCCGGAGTTGCCGGTGTTGATCGAGGCGTCGGTCTGGATCAGCTGGCGCAGGGCCACACCATTGGCCATCTTGGCTTGGCGACCCAGCGCGCTCACCACGCCCACGGTGATCGTGTCGCCCAGGCCGTGCGGGTTGCCGATGGCGATCGCGGTCTCGCCCAGCATCAGGTCGTCGGTGGCGCACAGCGAGACATGGCGAAAGCCCCCCGGGCGCTGGATCTTCAGGATCGCCAGGTCGCCGCTCGGGTCGTCGGCCACCAGCGTGGCGGGCAGGGATCCCTGGCCGCCGAACAGCTCGACGCTGAAGGTCTGGCCGCCGTTGACCACGTGGGAGTTCGTCACCACGTAGCCGTCGGGGTGCACGATCACGCCCGCGCCCGACGAGCGCACCTGGCTGCGGCGGCCCGTGCGGATGGCGTCCACCGAGACCACCGCGGGGGCGGCGTGCGCCACGGCGGCAGCGACGGGAGTGCGGCGGCGCTCCGTCCTCGAGCCGGTGGCCTGGGCGTGGCCCAGGTGGAAGGCGCCGGCGGCGAGGAGCGCGCCGAACGCCACCAGGGTCACGGCCGACGGGATGCGCATGGTGGCTCCGGAGGTAGGCGGACCGACCCTTTGTGGATCGGCCCGGAGAGGCTCCCGCTGTACACGACAAGGAGGGTCGCGCCCCCCGCGCCCCCCTGCCCACCAGAGCGACGGCGCTCAGCGACCCAGCGCGTGCGCCGCGTAGCGCAGCAAGAGGCCACGCGGGGCGGCGCCGGAGGGCGCTCCCAGGGGGCCGCCGTCCATGGCGTAGGCGTGGCCCACGCGGCCCTGGGGCAGCGTCGTGCGCGCGATCTCGAGCACGACGACTCCCTCGTAGGCCAGGTGGCGCGGGCGCTCGCCCACCTCGTGGTCGTGGAGCAGCCAGGTGAGGGCGTTCAAGTGCTTGGGCTCGGGGGGCTGGCCCTCGAGCACGTCGAAGCTGGAGCAGGCCTCGCCTTCACTCCAGCGTTCGCGCAGGACGACCCGCACCACCACCGCCCCGGGGGGCGGCCAGAGCCAGCGGGGCACGCCCGCCGGAGGTGTGCGCGGCGGCAGGTGGGGCACATCGGAAGGCATCGCCCGCCAGCCTACCGGGGAGCCATTCGCCTCGGGCCGCAGACGGCCCTCGCTCATGGCCTCCGGCCGGGCCTGGCCCGGGTCGAATGGCCCTGAGCGAGCGAAGCGAGTCGAAGGGCACGTCGGCCGGACTCGGTTGAGGCGAGCCCGCCTCCCATGCCCCTGATCGAAGGGCTCCGCAGGCAGGGGACCACGTGATGCGTTAGCCCAACTTCCGCAGTTCACCGGGGCCAGTCCTTTTCTGGCAGGGACTTACGTCCGTCGAGGGGGTCGAGTCGGCACTACATTCCGGGGAGGTGTCGTGCGCGCAGGCGGGCGGGAACGTCCACGCCCAGCCGTGCGAG
>JANOFW010000409.1:0-1680 GCA_031413835.1 Planctomycetia bacterium | reverse complement strand
CCACGCGCTGACGCCTGGGCACGGCAAGACACTGATGGCGGCCTACCTCGTCGGCACCCGGGGGACGCCGGTTCACGCCGCCGGCCTGGGGTTGTCCGTAGCGCTGTCGCACACGCTCGGGATCCTGGCGCTGGCCGCGCTGGTGGTGGGAGCGCAGGGCTTGCTGCCGGCAGATGTCGTGGTGCGGACCGCGCCGATCATCGCGGCGATCTCGATTGTCGCGGTTGGCGGATGGATGCTGCTGGGCGAGGCACGACGTCGCTGGAACGCAAGCGCCATGGACCGCGCGCATCACCGGACGGACGCGCATGAGCATGAGCACGGGAACGGCCACGAGCACGAGCACGAGCATGTCACGCACGGGCACGAGCACGAGGTCGGGCACGCAGCGCACGAGCACGGGCACGCGACGCCCGAGCACGCCACGCACGAGCACGAGCACGAGCACAGCCATGGCGGCATCCGCCATAGCCATCTGCCCCCAGCCGGCTCGACCATCTCCTGGCGGAGCTTGTTCGTCCTGGGCCTGGCTGGAGGCCTGATTCCTTCGGCCAGCGCCCTCTTGATCCTGCTCGGCTCGATCGCGGCCGGGCGACCCGCATTCGGGTTCGTGCTGATCGTCGCGTTCGGCCTTGGCATGGCCCTGGTCATGGGCGGCATCGGCCTGGCGCTGGTCGTCGCCCGAGGACGCTTCGACCGGCTTGGCGCCAGAACCTGGCTCGGCCGGGCGAGCGGCTATCTCCCGCTTGCGGCCTCGCTTGTCGTCGTCGGGTTTGGGCTCCATCTCACGATCCAGGCCATTGCTGGCAACGCAACCTTTTGATCCTCGGGCAACCCGATCCGACTACGTAACCATCCCGACTGTTGGCGGATCGGGGTCCTCTGCTAGGCTCCGCGGCGCATGCGTGACCTGATCCAACGTGCCCTGGATACGGCCACTGCCCGCGGCGCTGTGTACGCCGATGTGCGCGTCGTGCGGCGGCGTGACGAGAGCATCGCGATCAAGACCGGGCGAGTCGAAGGCGTCGCCTCGGGCGAAAGCGAAGGATTCGGCGTCCGGGTGCTCGCTGACGGTGCCTGGGGCTTCGCAGCCTCGCACCAGTTGACCCATGCGGAGGCTGACCGAGTGGGGGCTGAGGCGGTGCGGATCGCCCACGCCAGCGGTACGGCCCTTCGCCACCGGACTCGGCTCGATGACCGACCGCCGGCCCACGGTCGGTACGAAACGCCGCTCACCGTGGACCCGTTCAAGGTGCCCCTGTCGACCAAGATCGCCGACCTGTTGGCCGCGGACGCGGCGGCGGCCGGGATCAAGGGCATCGCGTTCACCGAGTCAAGCTATGCCGCCCAGCGCGAATGGAAGACGTTCGGGGCGACGGACGGCAGCCTGACGGAGCAGACCATTACGCACGTTGGCGCTGGCGTCGAGGCGCACGCGATCGATGGCGACGAGCACCAGCGCCGGAGCTACCCGGATTCGGGCGGCGGCTGGCAGGCGGGAGGCTACGAGTACGTCCGTGGACTGAACCTCGAGCGGCACGCCGAACCGGCGGCCCACGAAGCCGTGGCCCTGCTCACGGCGCCACAGTGCCCTTCTGGCCAATTCACGATCGTGCTGGACCCGTCGCAGCTCTACATGCAGATCCACGAATCGTGCGGTCATCCAACGGAGCTCGATCG
>JANOFW010000408.1:0-1631 GCA_031413835.1 Planctomycetia bacterium | reverse complement strand
AGCCACGTTCTCGCGACGCGCCCGCCAGGCAAGAGATTAGCGGCCGCGAGGCATGCGCATCTTGGCTCGCCGATCCGCCATCTAGAAAACCGCTTACGGTTGTCTTGTGTCCCAGGCCAGGAGCCAACGTGCGCCGACGCGCTCGAAGCCCAGCGCCAGGAGGCGCTGCTCGAGGTCCGGCAGGTGCGCGGCGCCGTAGAAGATCGCGATGGTCTTGGCGTCGGCGGGCCCGTCCTTGAGCCCGTCCTTGGGCATGAGCACCTTGAGCCGCTCGATGACCACCTCGTTGCGCTTGGTGATGAGCAGCTCCGAGACCTCCGCGCCCAACAGCACGCCCACCTTGGAGCCCATCGCGCCCAGCACGCGGCCGAGCATCATCTTCACGCTGCGGCGCACCTGCGGGCCACGGGCCTGATCCTCGATGCCCAACCCCTTGAGCAGCGCCTCGATCATCCCGATCTGCCCCTCGATGTTCCCCAGTGCCCCTGGCAGCTTGAGCCCAGGCTTCGCCGCACCGGGCTCGGGCGGCGGTGCCGGCTCGCCCTCGGAGGCCGGGGCCTTGCCCAGGCCCTCGGCCGCGCCCGAGAACTCCTCCATGGTCATGTCGGCATGCACGAAGTGCGGCCGGTCGTAGGAGATCCCGTCGAGCTGGAAGGCGAAGCCGAACCAGCCGGCCAGCTTCTGCTGGAACGCCCGCAGCGGGTTGGGGCCTTCCTGCTCGGCCTCCGGCTCGGCATCCTGCGGCTTGACCATCTCGTAGAGCACCACGTCGGCGTCCTCGAGCACGCGCTGCACCTCCCGGAAGAAGGCTAGGTCGGCGATGTGCACCGCGCCCACGAGGTCGACCCGCTGCCCCGTCCGGGGGTGGACCAGGTGCAGCAGCGCCACCTGGAGGCCTTCCTGCGCCGCCTTCGTGTCACCCGCTCTCGCCCCCGAGGCATAGCGCACGACCTTGTCGCCCTTGGGCGCGTCCTTGTCGGGCACGACCTCCCGGACGTCCGCCGCGGCCAGCGTGAGTTCGTCGCCCTCGGGCAGCAGCACGCGCACGCGCTCCGGGCCGCGCTCGAGCACCACGCCCGTGAGGCGCGTGCCGCCGGCGAGCACGACGTCATCGGCCGTCGCGTGCCCCCCAAGAGAGGCGACGGCGGCCAGGAAGGTCACGAGGGACAGGGCGAGCGAGGGGCGGAGGTGCATCCGCGCATTCTCGCATCCAACCTGGGCCGGCGCCTCCTGGGCGCCCTGCGCGTATGCTCCCCGCGTGCCGGCAGAACGACCCACACGTGCCTACGCCTGGACGCGCCGCTTGGCGCGGCGCCTGCTCGCCTCCCAGTACCGCCGCGTCGAGGTGGACGGCGCCGAGCGCATCCCGCTCGAGGGGCCCGCCATTCTGGTGGCCAACCACGGCAACAGCCTGGTGGACAGCCTCGCGCTGCTCGTGGCCTCCCCGCGCCCCACGGCCCCCCTTGCCAAAGCGCCCCTGTTCCAGAGCAGGATCCTGAAGCTCTGGCTCGACAGCGTGGGCGCCGTGCCCGTCTACCGCGAGCAGGACGTGGCCGAGAACCAGGGCCGCGGCGTGCGCGCCAACCTGGCCACCTTCGACGCCTGCCGCGCCCGTCTGGCCGCGGGCGGCG
>JANOFW010000407.1:0-9419 GCA_031413835.1 Planctomycetia bacterium | reverse complement strand
TGCGCCGCGACGCCGTGCCCTCCGGCCAGCTGCCGCAGGGCACCACGCTGGTGCGTGCCTACGCTCGCCTGCAGGAGACGGGCTGCACCTCGTTCTTCAACATCGGCACCAGCAGCCCGCACGCCACCTTCCACCACCAGTACCAGGACGGCCAGAACGGCACGCTGGTCGAAGACGGTCCCGAGCTGGCCCAGCGCTACGGCTTCCCGCTGTCCACCACGGCAGCGATCAGCCGCCCCTTCGGCCTGGCCCTGAACGGCTCGGGTCTGCAGGGCAGCGAGTTCCCCTACGCGGCCGAGTATCCGCGCTTCGCCGCCCAGCTCGTCCGGCGCTACTACTCGCACCAGGCCGGCGCCAACCTCGTGGGCAGCGGCGTCGTGCGCCTGCAGCAGCCCGGCGGGGCGCGAGGCGGCTACATCGTCGTCAACGGCATCGACAAGACCACGGAATCGGGCTCGGCCTTCATCGCGCGCTACCGCATGCTGAGCCTGACCCACTCCTACTTCGCCGCCGGGCTGCCGGGCGCCCTCAACCGCGTCAAGCAGCTGCCGCGCGTGCAGATCCTCACGCCTACGCTGATCACGGAGCTCGACAACCCGGCCACGATTGAGCTGCGCTGGAGCAGCGCTTGGCGCCGCTGGGACGGCCAGCCCTACACCACCAGCCACCCTGCGGGTTTTGCCGAGGACGAGAGCGCGCTGGTCTACGTGCTGCTGCTCAGCCGCGACGGCGGACGCGAGTGGACCAACCTGCTCGACGACTCGCCCGCCGAGCCGGGAACCCTGCCGTGGATCGAAGGCGTGGGCGCCGACCCGGCCCGCACCCGCCTCGACCAGGGCACGGGCGCCGACGAGGTCTTTGTCTGGAACACGCCGGCCGCCGACGTGCCCGAAGGGACCTACATGCTGCGTATCGAGGCCTACCGTGGTGGTGAGGCCCTCCACTACTCGCAGCACATGGAGAGGATCTATGTCGACCGCTGACCCCCGCCGCACGCGCGGCTTCACCTTCCTCGAGATGACCGTGACGCTGCTGATCACGGCCTTGGGCGCGCTGCTGGCCGAGCGTGCGGTCTCGACGACCCAGCGGGCCGACCTCTTCCTCGCCGCCGTGCATCGGGCGACGGAGCGCGGCTCGCGCCTCTCCTACGAGGTGCGCGACATGGTGTCCTCGAGCCGGCGCATCTTCGGCGACGACGCGACGGGTGGCTCCTACCTCGACGCGCTCGATCTGACCAGCGCGCCGCGCGCCTCCGGCACGCGCCTGCCCAGCGTGGACGAGCTGGCGCTGCTCGAGCCCGACGAGCCCGGCGAGCCGCGCACGGGCAACGTGCTCCTGGTGGCGCGCGAGGCCGAGCCCGCCATGTGCGTGGCCGATCCGGCTACGGGGCGCCGGCGCTTCATCGACACCTACCGCTTCGTGTGCGTCTACCCCACGGTGAGCTCGCGCAGGATCGTAGCCGGCCAGCCTCTGGCCTGGGACCTGGTGCTCTGGCGCAGCCGGCCCTTCCCGAGCCTGCCGCAGATCCAGGCCATCGCCGATGTGACGGAGCGCACGCGCGTGGTGGCGGACCTGGTCGAGCACTTCGACCTCGACATGGCCTGGGATCCGGCGCAATCCGCCGACGCCGGGTTCTTCGCCTTGGCCGTGGACGGCACGATCGCCCTGACGCCCGAGAGCGCCCCGGTCGTCGGCGAGGACGCCCAGGGCTCCCCCGGGCCGCGCCTCGTCTACGCGGGGATGCAGCTGGCCGCCACGGATGCGGCCATCGCCGGCCGCCAGGCGCTCTTCTCCGTGGAGGACCCGGGCACGTGGACCCCGCACGGCTTCGAGGTCAAGGTCGTGGGGCCCTCCGGGGCGCGCAAGGTCGGGCTGAGGATCGTCGTCGAGGCGCCCGCCGGCCCCGGCTCGCTCACCACGGCGGTTCCCACCACGGTCCTGGCCAGCGCTCGCGACCTGTGAAGTGCGGTCACAAGCGGCGTAGCCGGCTGCGCGGCGCGCTGGGCTGGGGGCGCTCGGGCCACCGCGTCGTCCTGATGTAGAGAGACTACACGGCGTCCTCCGCGGCGGCCCTCCGCACCCCATCCAGCGCGCCGGTGCGCGATGCAGCGGGGGCTCGGAGGGCTGCCGGTCCGAGAAGTCGTCGGTACGGCAGGCAAGAGCAGAGATCGGCCGGGGGACCATCCAGGCATGCGGACTGCAAGGGGCTTGCGCTGCCCCCCGGCGGCTCCGATGCTCTCGCGCCCGGGAGCAACGCCATGAAGAAGTCGAGCAAGACCGCCGTCCCGCCCAAGGCGCCCGCCGCCGCCGCGCGCCAGGCGCAGGCGGCCCCGCCCCCCAGCGCCCCCCGGACACTCAAGGCCGCGGCGCGCGCCCGCGTGCGCCCCGAGGACGTCAACCACGCGCTCGCCGCGAAGAAGGGGCCGGTCTCGCAGTTCGTGGCTCACCACTACCGGCACTTCAACGCGGCCGCCCTGCTCGATGCGGCCAAGGCCTACGAGGCGCACCTCGCCAAGGGCGGCACGATGATCGTGACCCTGGCGGGCGCCATGAGCACGGCCGAATTGGGCCTGGTGCTGGCCGAGATGATCCGCCAGGGCAAGGTGCACGGCATCGTCTGCACCGGGGCCAACCTCGAGGAGGACCTCTTCAACCTCGTGGCCCACGACCACTACGAGCGCGTGCCGCATTACCGCGAGCTCACCCCCGCCGACGAGCAGGCCCTGCTCGACCGGCACATGAACCGCGTCACCGACACCTGCATCCCCGAGATGGAGGCCATGCGCCGGCTCGAGAAGGCCGTGCTGGAGGAGTGGCAGGCCGCCGACAGGGCCGGCGAGCGCTACTTCCCGCACGAGTTCATGTACCGCGTGATCCGCAGCGGCAAGCTCAAGAAGTTCCAGCAGATCGATCCCAAGGACTCCTGGCTGGTGGCCGCCTGCGAGAAGAACCTGCCGATGTTCGTCCCCGGCTGGGAGGACGCCACCCTGGGCAACATGTTCGCCGGGCACGTGATCGCGGGCCACGTGAAGAACGTGCACACGGTGCGCACGGGCATCGAGTACATGACCGTGCTGGCCGAGTGGTACACGCGCGAGGCCAAGACGCTGGCCGACGGCAACGGCTCGATCGGCTTCTTCCAGATCGGCGGCGGCATCGCCGGCGACTTCCCCATCTGCGTCGTGCCCATGCTCCACCAGGACCTCGAGCGCACCGACGTGCCGCTGTGGGGCTACTTCTGCCAGATCAGCGACAGCACCACCTCCTACGGCTCCTACTCCGGCGCCGTGCCCAACGAGAAGATCACCTGGGGCAAGCTCTCGGCCAAGACGCCCAAGTTCATCGTCGAGAGCGACGCCACCATCGTCGCTCCGCTGATCTTCGCCTGGGTGCTGGGCATGTAGGGGCGTCCGGGCGGGCCGCTGGGCCGGCCCTCGGATCGCGGGGGGCCGGGGGGGAGCCGCCGGGCCCCTACCCCTGGGGGTCCATCCGGGGCTCCCCCCCAGCCCTGCGCAGGGTATGCGAGGTGCCCTCCGGGCCGCCCTAACCCCCTGCGGCGGCGCGGCTTTGCACCGATTTTGCCGACTTTCGGCCCGGCTCGGCGGGAATCCTAGCCAACCGGGGAGGGTCCAACGTCGTACTTCATGGAACGACGGGGCCGATCGGCCCTCGGGTCGCTCAACGACCCGCGGGAGCCCGAGCGGCCGGAAAGGACTCGATGCTGCGTCCCCTCGCCCGCGCCGTGAGCTCCGACCTGCTGGAGCGGCCGCGCCCCTTCCCGCTGCTCGACCGCGCCTTCGACGCCGTCGAGCACGCGCTGGCTCGCTTGGGCATCGACGACCCCTCCGGGCTCACCACGCCCAAGGTGGTCGAGGACGAGCTCAGCGCGACCGCCCTGCCGATGGGCACGCTGCTCGTGCTCGACCCCGACGAGATCGCGGGGGCGCGGGTGGACATCCGCGACACCGTGCTCGACGAGCGCCTGGGCGGTTCGGTCTTCGGCAGCATGGCGCGCCCGCCCACGGAGGACGTGCGCCGCCGCTGCCTGCGCGAGCTCGCGGGCACGGCCACGGCCTACGGCTTCCTCCCGGTGGGGCAGAAGCCCTACGGCGTGGGTCGCGTGCTGCAGGTGCGCACGCCGGGGCCCCTGGCCGGCTACCAGTTCCTGGTCGCCGACACGCCCGGCTTCCGCGTCGCCATCGTTACCCGTGCCCGGCCCGAGGGCGGCTCGATCACCCTCTGGACCGGCACCCCCGAGCTGCTGGCCGAGGTGCTGGGCGTTCTGCGCGGCGCCGTTCGCCAGGAGGGCCTGACCCTGCCGCCGCTCGCGCCCGTGGTGCCCGCACGTGACGGCGTGGCCAGCGAGGCCGAGGTCTGGCGCCTGGCAGGCGAGCTGCGCGCCCAGCGCACCGTGCGCGAGGCCGAGCTGCGCCAGGTGGCGCGCGCCGCCGCGCTGCGCGGCGTGGAGCTGCGCCGCGAGCGCGAGGCCGGCCAGGTCGACGTGCTGCAGGCGGAGCGCGCCGCCTCGTAGGCAGGGCGTTCCCCCTCGCCGTCGCACGAGCCCCATGCGACAACAGGCGCATGTCGGCTTGGGCCACCTTCCCGACGCCGTTGCAGGCGTTCCTCCTCTTCCGGCTGGAAGGCATCGCCGGCTGGGTGCACCTGGCGGCCGTCCTGGCGACCGTGCCCTTCGTGCTGCTCGCGCGCAAGAGTGCCCAAGGCAAGCTGGGCTGGCTCCTGGCTCTCTTCGCCCTCCCCTGGCTGGGGCTGTTCTTCTACTGGGTCCTGGGACGCGACTGGCTCAACCGTCGCGTGCTGCGCCTGCGTCACGCGCGCTCGGCCTCGCTCGAGACCTCCGACCGCGTGCTGGTCTCCACGCTCAAGAGGGCGCTCTCGGCCCCGCGGGGCGGCGTGGCCCAGGAACTGGTCCTGGCCGCCGAGATCGAGGGCATGTACGCGCCCTACCCGGGCAACGACGTGCTGCCCCTGGCCGAGGGCCCGGCGACCTTCACGGCCGCGCGCGAGGCCATCGACGCGGCCCGCGACCACATCCACCTGATGACCTACATCTTCAAGGACGATCGCACCGGGCGCGGCGTCATCGAGAGCCTCGTGGCCGCGGCCAAGCGCGGCGTCGCGGTGCGCGTGCTCTTCGACGCGCTGGGCACCTACTTCACCAAGCGGCGCCTCTTCCGGCCGCTGGTGGCGGCCGGCGGCCGCGTGGCGGCCTTCCTGCCCCTGGGGCGCGGCCTGCGCAACCTGCGCGTGAACCTGCGCAACCACCGGAAGATCCTAGTGGTGGACGGCCACACCGCCTTCACGGGCGGCATGAACATCGCCGACGAGTACGCCGAGCACGCCGGTTGGCGCGACGTGCACGCCCGCATCCGGGGTCCCGCCGCGCTGGGCCTGCAACGCGTCTTCGTGGAGGACTGGCACTTCGCCACCGACGAGCTGCTCGACGAGGCGCGCTACTTCTACGATGTGCCCTTCGCCGGCGAGGTGCCGGTCCAGGTGCTCTCCTCGGGCCCGGACCTCGAATGCCCGGTGATCGAGAACGTCTTCTTCGCCGCCATCGCCGGCGCGCGTCGGCGTGTGGACGTGCTCACGCCCTACTTCGTGCCTTCGGAGGGCCTGGAGGCCGCCTTGGCCGACGCGGCCCGGCGCGGCCGCCAGGTGCGGGTCTTGCTGCCGGAGCACCCCGACCACCGGATCGTCGCGCTGGCGTCGGACACGATCGTGCCGCGCCTGATGAAGGAGGGCGTGGAGTTCTGGGCCTACCCCAAGATGCTCCACGGCAAGGTCTTGGTCGTGGACGACGCCTGGGCCACGCTGGGCTCGGCCAACATGGACAACCGCAGCCTGCGGCTCAACTTCGAGGTCAACGTGGCCTTCCCGCACGGACCCACCGCCAAGCGCGTGCGCGAGATCATCGATGCGCAGCTGGCCATCTCACGGCGCCTGACGCGCGACGACTACGCCTTCGGCCTGGGGGGTCGCCTGCTGCGCGGCGCCGCCGGTCTCTTGGCGCCGGTCCTGTGAGCAGCGAGGCCGCCACCGAGCGCCTCGAGGCCGCGGCCCGCGAGCGCGGCCTGCTCTGGCCCGCGGGCAGCGCCGAGCGGCTGGCGCGCTACCTGGCCGAGGTGGTGCGCGTCTCCGCCGAGATCAACCTCACGGCCGCCAAGACGCTCGAGCAGGCCGTGGAGGTGCTGGGGGTGCCTTCGCTGGCGCTGGGCCGCGCCGTCCCGGCCGAGCCTGCGCCGCGGCTGGTGATCGACCTGGGGAGCGGCAACGGCATGCCGGGCGTGGTGGCGGCCCTGGCCTGGCCCACGTCGTGGGTGCTGCTGATCGAGCGCCGCGCCAAGAAGGCGCGCGCCATTGAGGCCTGCGCCGCGGCGGCCGGCATCAAGAACGTCGAGGCCCTGCCCATCGACGGGCGCGAGCTCCTCCGCGAGCGCCCCAAGATGCGCTCGGCCGCCCAGGTCGTGCTGGCCCGCGGTGTGGGCACCCTGGCCGAGGTGGCGCGCATCGCCATCCCCTGGCTGGCACGCAGTGGTCGCCTGGTGCAGTGGAAGGGCGCCGACTTGGAGCCCGTCGAGCGCCGCGCCGGCGAGCAGGTGGCGCGCCGCGCCGAGCTCAAGCTGCAACACGACGTGGTCTTCGACCCGCCGCGCCCGGGCCCGGGCCGGCTGGTCATCTACCGGAGGTGACCGTGACGCTGGACGACCTGCAACGCGAGCTGCGCACCCTCACCCAAGGCATCGAGCACCCGCGCGTGGGCAGCGCCCTCGCCCTGGCCGAGGAGTGCGGCGAGGTCATGCGCTGCGTGCTCGACAAGGAGTACTACGGCAAGGACGTCACCCGCGACCTCGAAGGCGAGGTCGGCGACGTGCTCGTGGCCCTGACCGAGCTCTGCGACCGCTTCGGCATCTCGCTTCAGACGAGCGCCGTCGCTGCGGTGGAGAAGATCCGCCGCAAGGCCCCCGCCTGGCGGGCCGAGCTCGGCGACCGCCTCGTGCGCTTGCGCGAGCGGATGGACGGCTAACTCCGGACGATGGGTCCCTGGGGCGCTCGCCGCGCTGCCGCAGCCCGCCGGATGTCCCGGTCTCGCGGGTCGTGATACAAGTGAAGTTCTCGTGGGGCCTGGGGTGGCGGCGGGTCCCGCAGGGAAGGGCGGCATGGGCCACGTTCGTGCCTCGTGGATGTTCCTGACGGACGACCTAGAGCTGGCGATCTCCAGCGTCGCAGTTCGCGTGGCGAGCTTTCAGCGCTTTCGTGGCACGGATCCTCATGAACTCGCCAGCCTGGCCATCATGCGTCTCCGGGATCTTGTGCTCGCCGAGCGTCCGGGCCTCTTGGATCGGGTGGCGGGCGAGGGCTTCATCACGAGCCTTGTGGTGAACGTGGCTCGGGAGCAGGGGCGATGGCAGCGGAAGGCCGCGGGAGCGGGCACGCACGAGATGTGCGGCGACCTCGAGGGCACGCCACGCGGGCAGGCGGAGGAGGAGGGCTGTGACCTCGCTGCGGCTCCCGCGCGCCCTGCTGACTCCACTCTGAACGCGCGCGAGATGGCCAAGCGTGCGATCGCCAGTCGTCTGCGCGCACTCGATCCGCCCCCAACGCCCACGCAGCTCGATGTGCTGCGCCTACGCCTGAAGGGACAGTCGTTTCGGCAGATTGGCATCCGCTTGGGTCGTGACGCCAGCAGCCTGCGTGAACGCTTGAGACGCTTGGTCCGGCGACTCCAAGGTGCAGCCGGCAAGAGGAGCGACCACAGCGTCCTGCCAATCGTGCACGCGGAGTTCCCCTCCGTGCCAGGGGAAAGTGAGACAGGTCCCCCCTGCCAATCTCTGTCGAGGGCGAGGAGACTGTCCCCATGCACAACACCCTGACGCGTAGCGGCAGGAGGCCCGCGGGGGAGGCCCCGGAGCGAAAGGACGGCGAGCGAAGCGAGCCGGCCTTGAGCGTAGGGGCCTTCCCCGCGGGCGCGCCGCCCACCGAGGTCCCCGCCGTGGCCAAGCGTCGGCAGTTCACCGCCGAGTACAAACTGCGCATCGTCCAAGAGGCTGACGCTTGCCGGGCTCCCGGCGAGGTGGGAGCGCTCCTGAGGCGCGAGGGCCTGTACGCGAGCCATCTCTCCACCTGGCGCGCACAGCGCCGCCAGGGCTCGCTGGCGGCGCTCTCGGAGCGCACCCGCGGGCGCAAGCCGGTGTCGTCCGAGGTCAAGGAGATCGAGCGGCTGCGACGTCAGACCGCCCGCCTCGAGGCCCGGCTCGCCCAGGCCGAGCGGATCATCGAGTTCCAAAAAAAAGTTGCCGAGCTCCTGGGGATCCCCCTGAAGACGCTCGAGTCCGACGAGAGCGGCTCGTGAGCGCCGCCGAGGAGCTGTCCACGCTGGTGTGCGTCGCCGAGGCGACGCGCGCGCTGGGCGTGTCGCGCGCCACCCTCTACCGGCGCAAGCGGCCGCCCGCGCCACGGCCGCGCCGCCAACTGCTGCCGCCGGCGAACCGCCTCGCGCCCCAGGAGCGCGAGGAGGCCCTCGCCCTGCTCCATGCTCCCGAGCACGTCGATCACTCCCCCTGGGTCCTGTTCGCCCACCTGCTCGACATGGGCCGCTACGTGTGCTCCGTGCGCACCTTCTACCGGCTGCTCCTGGCGCACGGCGAGGTGCGCGAGCGGCGCGACCAGCTGCGCCACCAGCGCCACGCGGTGCCTCGGCTCGAGGCCCAGCGGCCCAACCAGGTGTGGACCTGGGACATCACAAAGGTGCGCGGGCCCCAGCCCGGAGAGCTCTACTTCCTCTACGTCGTGCTCGACCTCTTCAGCCGCTACGTCGTGGGCTGGATGCTGGCGCGGCAGGAGAGCGCACGGCTGGCCGTTGAGCTCTTCAAGGAGACGGCCGCCCGGCAGGGCATCCTGCCGGGGGAGCTCACGACGCACGCCGACCGCGGCTCCTCGATGCGCTCCCGGCCGCTGGCCGACATGCTGGCCGACCTGGGCATCGCGCGCAGCTTCTCGCGGCCGCACGTGCCCGACGACAACCCGTTCTCCGAGTCGCAGTTCAAGACCTACAAGTACCAGCCCGACTTCCCGGAGCGCTTCGGCAGCTTCGAGGACGCGCATGGCCACTCCACCCGCTTCTTCGGCTGGTACAACACCGAGCATCGCCACTCGGGGCTCGGCTATCTCACGCCGGCCGACGTTCACTTCGGACGTGCCGCCGACGTCCTGACCAAGCGCCAAGACGTACTGCAGGCCGCCTACGTGGCCAACCCCACCCGATTCGCTCGCGGCGTTGCGCGCGCACTCGCACTCCCTGGCACCGTGTGGATCAACCAGCCCACGCAGGCTGTCGCGCTGTGCTAGGATCGACACTAATTCCCGAGCGCACCTGTCTCACCGGCCCTGGCACATTCCGG
>JANOFW010000406.1:0-2089 GCA_031413835.1 Planctomycetia bacterium | reverse complement strand
CGAAGAAGTACTGGACGAGGAACCCGACCAGGGGCGCGAAGAGCAGGAGGAGGGCGGAGGGGAGCATCGCCTAGCCCTTCAAGGAGTCGATCTGGTCGACGTCGATGCGGTCACGGGAGTCGAAGACCGTCAGGATGATCGCCAGGGCCACGGCGGCCTCCGCGGCGGCGATGGCCAGCACGAAGAGGCTGAAGACTTGCCCGCGCACCCCCCCCACCCCGTAGCGGTCGAAGGCCACGTGGGTCAAGTTGGCGGCATTGAGCATCAGCTCGATGCCGATCAGCACGGCCACGGCGTTGCGCCGGGCCAGCACGGTGACCACGCCGATGCACAGGAGCGCGGCCGCCACGAGAAGGTAGGCGGAGAGGCTGAGCGTCATGCGCGCCTCCGGCGGGCCAGGTAGGCCGCGCCCACCAGCGCGCCCAGGAGCAGCACGCTGACCAGCTCGAAGGGCACGAGGTACTGCTGCGGGTCGAGCAGGGCGCGGCCGATGGGCGCGATCGTGGGCACGGAGGGCCCGGCGGGCTGCGCCGACCCGGGGAACTCGCTCCCGCGCAGCGCCAGGGCCAGGCCCAGGAAGAGCAGCGCGCCCGCCAAGACCGCGGGCCAGGTGCGCGAGGGCGCTTCCAGGCCCATCGAGCCACGCAGGCGGCCCGTGAGCAGGATGCCGAAGACCAGCAGCACCAGGATGCCGCCCACGTAGACGATCACCTGCGCCAAGGCCACGAAGTCGGCACCCAGCAGGGCGTAGAGGCCCGCGACCCCGAAGAAGCAGGCCATCAGCGCCAGGGCCGCGTGCACGATGCGCGGGGCCAGGGCCGCCACGGCCGCGCTCACCAGCACCAGGCCCGCCAACGCAGCGAAGGTCAGCGCCGGCAGGTGCGGCGTCAGGTCCGGGATCGGCAGCCCGGCCACGAACGGCGCCAGCAGCGGGGAGATCGAGCTAGTCACAGCGGCCTCCCTGGCGTGGGGCAGCCCGAGGGAGCCCGGCCAGAGGCCGGGCGAGGAGCACGTCCCGTCGCGCACCGGCCCGCTGGATGCGGTGCGGAGGGCCCATGACGACGACGACGTGTGTTCTGTCCACATGAGGAGGAGGAAGGGGCCCGAGCGCCCGCAGCCCAGCGGGCCGTACGTGCGGCTGACGCAGAAGCTGGACGGCACGCCTAGACACCCGAGTTCTCCGGCAGGCCGGCTTCCGGGTGCGCGCTCGTCTGCTTGGTGCGCCAGGGGCCGTCGCCCTTCATGAAGTCGATCTTGACCTGGTCGCCGCGCTCGTAGGAGGCGAGGTCGTACTGCTGGCCCATGTGGATGCAGTCCACCGGGCAGGGATCGATGCACAGCGCGCAGAACAGGCACTTGCTGTAGTCGATCTCGTAGGTGGTGAGCTTGGCGGTCTTGCCCGCTCCCTCCTCTTCGATCAGGATGCAGTCCACCGGGCAGGCCTTGGCGCACAGGTAGCAGATGATGCACTTGTCGGGCTCGAACTCGTGCAGCCCGCGCTCGTAGGGGCTGAAGTAGGCGCGCTCCTCCGGGAACTGCACCGTCACCGGCTTGGTGAAGAAGTGCCTCCAGGTGAGCGCCATGCCCTTGGCCGTGGTGCGCACGCCGGACCAGACCTTCTCGAGGTAGGTTTTCATGTCAGCTCGCACGCATGTCAGCGGCCCATCAACCACTGGCCGAACGCGCCGCCGAGCGCGTGGCCCAGGAGGATCTGCAGCGCCACGCCCACCACGCAGGCCACGCTGAAGGGCAAGAGGACCTTGTAGCAGAGGTACATGACCTTATCGATGCGGTAGCGCGGCAGCGACCAGCGCACCCAGATCATCACGAACAGCAGGCCGAAGGTCTTCGCCATGATCACGGCGAAGCCGATCCAGCGCGCGGCGGGCCCCGTGAGGTCGAGCGGGAAGCCCGGACTCCAGCCGCCCAGGAACAGCACCACCGTCACGAGGCTGAAGAGGATCATGGCCGAGTACTCGGCCAGGAAGAAGACGGCGAAGCGAAAGCCCGTGTACTCGGTGTGGAAGCCGGCCACCAGCTCGCTTTCCGCTTCGGGGATGTCGAAGGGCGCCCGGTTGCACTCGGCGAG
>JANOFW010000405.1:0-3287 GCA_031413835.1 Planctomycetia bacterium | reverse complement strand
GGGCCCTGATCGGGCTGTGGCGCAAGGCTGTGTGACCGGGGCGGGCCGCGGCCGGCGCGCGTCGGGCGCGTGGGACCGGTGGGGGTCTCCCCCCCCGCGCACGTATCCTCCCCGGGTGCCCCGCCCCCGCGGCCCCCTGGCGTGTCTTCTCCTCGTCGCGGCCTGCGGTCCCCTGGCGGGCTGCGACAGCAACCCGGCGGGCGAGGGACGGCCCTCGCCCCTGCCCTATGGCTACCGCGAGCCGCAGGGCAAGGCCGGACGCGCCAAGCCGACCACGGAGGGCGAGGCGCTCGACGAGATCACGGCCGTGGTCTGGGGCGAGGTGCTCACCCGCCGCCGCCTGATCCGTGAGACGGGCGGCCAGAAGGACGGCGAGGACGAGGTCGCTTTCGAACGCGATCTCAGGCGCCGGCGGGTGGAGTGGGCCAAGGAGCAGCTCTTCGTCAAGGCCGCCGAGCAGGACGGCCTGCGGATCGTGCCGTCGATGCTCGACGAGGCGCTCGAGGAGGAGAAGAAGCGCCTGGCGGACGAGGCCACCGAGAACACCGGCCGGCCGGTGAGCTTCGAGGAGGTGCTGGCGCAGCAGCACCTCTCGGAGGAGGAGTTCCGCACCAGCGTCAAGAATCGGGTGCTGCGCCAGATCTACATGAAGAAGCTGCTCGTGGGCCTGGGGAAGTCGGCGCGCCCGCAGGTGGACCTGAGCGTCTCGCCCGCCGAGGTGCGGCGGCTCTACCGCGAGCAGCCCGAGCTGTTCGACGAGAAGCCCGGCGCGCGCTTCGCGCTGTTCCAGCTCCAGACCGCCGACGCCATGGTGGGGGAGGTCACGCCGGTGGAGGCCGAGGCGGCCACCGCGCGCAAGGCCGAGGAGATCGTCGTGGCTTTCCGCGGCGGCGCGGCGCCGCGCGACAACGCCAAGCGCTTCGCCCTGGGCGAGCGGCAGTGGAAGGAGCTCGAGCAGATCGAGACCCGCTTCGCGATTCCCGAGGGAGGCGCCTGGCTCTTCGACCCGCAGCGCAAGGAGCGCGACGCGCAGGTCTTCCATTTTGAGCAGGTGCTCGGCGGGCCCGTGGTGCTGGGCGTGCTCGAGGTGCGCCCGGCCCAGAAGCGCGGCTTCAGCGACTCCTACGACGAGGTGGTCAAGGTCTACCGTTTCGGTCGCGAGATCCGCCTGGAGAGCCAGCGCCTGATCGAGCTGGTCCAGGGGGGCGCGGTGGTCTGGCCGCCGGCCCTGGCCGACGACCTCGTGGACGACGCGCGCAACAAGCTGCGCCAGATCGAGGCCGATGAGCGCCTCTCGCGGGCCCGCTTCCGGTGAGCACGGGCGCGCTGCGCGCGCGCGCCCTGGCGCTGGCCCTGGTCCTGGGCGGGCTGGCGGGGCTGTTCGCCTGGCGCGCGGGCTCGGAGGGTGGAGGGGGCCGGGGGGGCGAGGCGCCGAGCACGGCCCTGGGCCGGATGCCGGCCGAGCGCGTGCCCGAGGCTCGCGCACGGCTGGCGCGCCTGCTCGAGGGGCTGCGCTCGCTGCAGGAGGCCGATGGCGCCTTCGCGCTCGAGGCCCCCTCAGACCGCCCCAGCCTGCCCGAGCCGGAGGTCAAGCGCGCCGGGGCGGCCGGCCTGGCCGCCTGGGCCTTCGTCGAAGCCGCTACGCTGGGCGTGGGCCTCTCCGAGGGGCTCGCCGCGCGCGACCGGACGCTCGCCTACCTCGTGTCGCGTCAGCAGGCGGACGGCTCGCTGGGGCGCTTGCCCCCCAGCCCCCTGGGCATCGTGGACCGTGGTCCCGAGGTGACCGCCTTGAACGCGGCCCTGCTGGCCTGTGCCTCCTCGAAGGAGGCGGCCCAGGCCCTGCTGGTGGGCCGTGCGACCCGCACCCTGGCACCGCTCCTGGCCAAGGGCGAGCTGCGCGACGGCTGGCCGCGCGCGCTCACGGCCATGGCTGTGGACGCGCTGGTCCGCGCCGGGCGGGGCGAGGGCCTGGGACGCGAGCCGCGCAAGGCGTTGGCGCTGGGCACGACCCGTGCGGATCCGGATTGCGGCGACTACCGCCTGGCCGAGGCCATCGTGCGCAGCATGCGGGGCGAGACGTTGACGGAGGATCCCTATCCCGAGGCCGTGCTCGCCGCCTGCCTCACGCGCGAGACCCCGGTCTGGAGCGGTCAGACCACCGACGTGCGGTCCTGGCTCCTGCAGGCCTGGTTGGCGGCCCGCTCGCCGCAGGGGCCGGCTTGGTTTGAGGCTGCGCTGGCCGCGCTGGAGGAGGCCCTGGGCCCCGCCGGCCTGGTCCCGGGAGGGATCTACGCCGATCGGGTCACCCAGAGTGCCTGCGCGGCGCTGGTGATCTGCCTTGGACTTCGACCGCAACCATAGTCCTGAAAACGACTTATGTATCGTCAACCCGATCTTCTGCGGGTCCCCGCCGGAGCCGAACAGGAATGAACCGTGGGATCCCTGCTGCGTTGGATCCCTGGGTCGGGGGTCCGTAGAATGCGCCGCCTCGGTGGCCGTTCCCGGTCCCGCACGACCTGCCCGTACGACCGCACCGCACGCCTGACCGCACGCCTGACCGCAGAAGGAGCCTGATCCCGATGGCACGCACCGAACGCACGGAACACACCCGCGTCAGCGACATGTTCGAACGCGAGGGCGACTTCAACGAACAGCTCTACGCCGCGTTGCGCAAGAGCCCGTGGTGGATGATGTCGATCGCCTTCCACGTGATCCTGGCGCTGATCCTCTCGGCCTTCACGACGGTGCAGGTGAAGGAGCCGCCCAAGAAGGCGCTGGCCTCCTCGACGAACCAGGACGACTTCAAGGAAGAGCTCCCCGAGGTGCAAGAGGAGACCGAGGAGGTGGCCGCGCAGGAGGTGGTCGCCAAGGACCCCTCGCTGATCGAGGCTCCGCCCGATGATCACGCCGAGACCGACAACGACATGGACTTCAACGAGACCATGGGCGAGACCGAAGGTCTCTCCGACGCGCCCTTCGAGGGTCCGCAGAGCAACAACCTGCTGGGCACCGGCGGCGGCGCCGGCGGCGCCTTCAAGGGCCGCGGCGGCAAGGTCACGCGTGGCACCGGCGGCGGCGGCAAGAAGCGCGACGACGCGGTGCTGCACGCCCTGCGCTGGCTCAAGGAGCACCAGTCCGAGGACGGCGGCTGGGAGTGCGAGGGCTTCGCCAAGTGGTGCGACGGCAAGGCCAACACCGGCGAGAAGCCCGACGGCCCCGGCAAGGCCATGTACGACGCGGGCGTGACCGGCCTGGCGCTGTGCGCCTTCCTGGGCGCCGGCTACACC
>JANOFW010000404.1:0-8486 GCA_031413835.1 Planctomycetia bacterium | reverse complement strand
CATCCGGCTGATCGTGTGCATCACCGAGGGCATCCCCGCGCTCGACGAGACGCGCATGAAGCGCGTCGTCACGGCTGCCGGCGCGCACCTGATCGGCCCCAACTGCCCCGGCATCATCAGCCCGGGCGAGAAGTGCAAGATCGGCATCATGCCCGGCTACATCCACACGGCGGGCAAGGTGGGGGTGGTGAGCCGCTCGGGCACGCTCACCTACGAGGCCGTCTGGCAGCTCTCCGCCCTGGGCCTGGGCCAGAGCACTTGCGTGGGCATCGGCGGCGATCCCGTGATCGGCACCACGCACACCGACGCGCTGCGACTGTTCCAAGAGGACCCCGACACCGAGGCCATCCTGATGATCGGCGAGATCGGCGGCACGGCCGAAGAGGACGCCGCGGTCTTCGTCAAGGCCCATGTCAATAAGCCCGTCGTGGGCTTCATCGCCGGCGCCACGGCGCCCCCCGGCAAGCGCATGGGTCACGCCGGCGCGATCATCGCGGGCGGCAAGGGCACGGCGGCCGAGAAGAAGAAGGCCCTCAAGGCCGCCGGCATCGCCGTCTCGGAGAGCCCGGCGGACCTGGGCAAGACCTTGGCGAAGGCCTATGCCTTGGCCAAGCAGCGCCAGGCAGGCAAGCGCCCGCCGGCCACGACGAAGCGGCTGGCGTCGAAGACGGCGCCCGCACCCAAGGCGAAGGCCAAGCCCGCCAAACGTACTGCGGCACGATGAGCGACGCCGCAGGCGGCAACGAACGGCTCGAGACGCTGCGCGAGATGGTTGCGGACGATCCCGCCGACCTGCTCGCGCGCCTGCTCCTGGGCCGTGAGCTGCTCGCCACGGGCGACACCAAGGGCGCGCTCGAGCACCTGGGGCTCTACGTGACGCGCTTCGTGGGCGACAAGGGCGCGGCCTGCGGCGCGTATGCCGAGGCGCTGCATCGGGTCGGCCGCGTGGACGAGGCCCGCGCCGCGATCGCGGCGGGGATCGAGAACGCGAAGGCGCATCGGCATCTGGGGCTGGTGGCCCAGCTCGAGGCACAGCGCGAGGATCTGTAGGGCAGGGGGGGCGCGGGGGGCAGAGGCGGAGTGGCGCGTCGGGAGGCGCCTGGTGTGAGCGCGGCTTCAAGAGCAAGGCTGGAGCCTGGCGTTCCCAGGGCTTCGCGCAGCGGCGCGTCAAGCGAGAGTCGTTCGGCTGGCGACCCGCTGGCTGGGGTGGGGAGGGCCGCCGCGGAGGACGACGTGTAGTCTGTCTACATGAGGACGACGCGGTGGCCCGAGCGCCCCCAGTCCAGCGGGTCGCCGTGGCGTGTATCCTGCGGGCATGAGCGAGACGCGCATCGCAGCGATGCCCGGCAGTCGAAGGCTGGCCATCGCCCTGTTCGCCTGCCTGATCCTGCTGTTCGGGCTGCTGGCGCAGGCCAACCTGTGGTTCAACGTGGGCGGGGGCGGGCCTCCGGGCCCCGAGCGCGTGCTGTGGAAGTACCACGGCAAGCCGGGCGCCACGAAGCTCCACAAGGTGCTCGATGCCGGGCTGCCGGAGACGGACCCGCAGGCGATGTGGCCCTACCTCGGTGCCACGCCTGAAGAGCAGGTGCAGCGGCGTGGCGCGATCCTCGCCTGGGTGGACGCCGGCGCGCCGCGGGCGGGCTGGGACGCGCTTGCGCCCATCTTCACGGGGGCCGAGACTTGCGGTCAGTGCCACGCCTCCGGCGGGCTCAAGCAGGACCTGCCCTTCGACACCTACGAACACGTGCTGCCGGTGACCGAGCCTGACCAGGGCATCGCCTGGGGCACGCTCTTCGTGACGGCGCACAACCACTGCTTCGGCTTCGCGGTGGCGGCGCTGCTGCTCTCGCTGCTGCTCACCTTCACGGGCTTGAAGGGCCGGCTGCGCGTGCTGCTGATCCTGGCGGCGTTCGTGGGCCCGGCGATCGACGTGGGCTGCTGGTTCCTGACCAAGCTCTACGGCGCGCCGTTCCACCTGGGGGTGATGCTCGGCGGCGCGCTCTTCGGGGGGGCCATCGCGGCGATGGCGCTGGTCGTGCTCTGGGAAGCTGTCCTGGCCAAGCCCGGGGCGGCCAAGGGCTGAGCGCCCGCATGAAGAGCCCGGTCCTTCGGCGTCGCTGGATGCTCCCCGCCGCGGCGCTCGTGGCCCTGCTGCTGGCCCGCGCCGGCGCGGGGGCGCCGCCCAAGAAGGATCTGCCGCCCCCGCCGGCCCCCGACGCGACGTTCTACGCCGCCAACGTGGCGCCGTGGATCGAGGAGCATTGCGCCACCTGCCATCGCGCCGAGGGCGCAGGCTCCTTCCTGCTCGCGCCCGTCGTGGAGGGCCAGGACGAGGCCGCGCGGCGCCTGCAGGACTTCCGTCGCGTGCTCCCCTTCGTGAGCCGCGACTCGCCCTGGGAGAGCCGCCTCCTGCGCAAGGTGCTCGATCCGGCCTGCGGCGGCGACCCGCACGTGGGGGGCGCCTTCCTGCGCGACGACGGCGAGGAGACGGTCACGCCCTACGACGTGCTGCTCGACTTCTGCTCCGGCGCCACGCCCACGAACCTGCCGCCGGAGGTCTACCTGGGGAAGGACATCCGCGCCAAGCCCGGCGATCTGCTGGCGGTGGACGGCAGCGACTCCTTCGACCGCGATCGACGCGACCTGCTGCTCTTCCACTGGGACCTCGCGGCCTCCCCGCCCGGCTCGCGCGTGGCGCTCTCCGACGTGCGCGCCTCGCGCGTGGAGTTCGTCCCCGACGTCGGCGGAACCTACCTGCTGCGGCTGCGCGTGAGCGACGGCAAGGTCTGGAGCGCGGCGCGCACCGTGGCCGTGGAGGTCTTCCAGCACACCACGCTCGAGGCGCGCGCCCCCGGCGGCAGCTCGGGCCTGGAGCAGGCCGAGACACAGAGCCTGACGCGCACGCGGCGCCTCTACCTCGACGTGCTGGGACGCGCGCCCACGCCCACCGAGGCGCTCGAGGACGCGCTCCAGCCCACCCAGGACCTCGTGCCCACCATCCTGCTGCGGGCCGAGGCGGGCCGCGTGTGGTGGGAGGAGGCGACCCTGCGCATGGGGCTGGTGGAGGACCTGCGCCCCGTGAGCCAGGAGGCGCTCGACCTGCCGCTGACGCTGGTGGCCGAGCATCTCGTGCCCTACGCGGCCGAGGCGGTGCTGCTGCGCGATCCGTCCTTCGCCAAGGCGCACCCGCCGGGGCGCGCCTTCGCCGAGGCCCTGGCGCGCGTGCTGCTCGACCGCCCGCCCGCACCGGATGAGCTGGCCGCAGCCGAGTCGCTGGCCGCCGGCAAGCCCGCCGAGGCGCCCGGCCTGGGTCCCGTGGCGAGCGGGAGCGAGTGGCTCGAGCGTCTCCTGACCTCGGAGGGCTACCAGCGCGCGGCCATCCTGCGGCGCCTGCTGCGCTTCCTGCCGCGTGGAGCGGCCGAGAAGCAGATCGGGGCGGGACTGCTCGCCGCGCGCGCGGGCGGTCAGGCCTGGCGCGCCTTCCTCGAGAAGCGGCTGCTCAGCGACGACTACTTGAAGCGCCAGCGCCTCGAGCGCAAGGACGACCTCACGCTCCTGCGCGGCCTGTTCGTGGACCTGCTCGAACGCAAGCCCACCGACCGCGAGCTGCTCTCGCTGGTGCGCGCGCTGCGCGTGGTGCCGGGCGCGCACGCGCCCTTCGCCGCGGTCGTCAAGACGTTGATCGACTCCGGCCAGGTGCCGATCCCGCTGCTGGTGGACATCACCAACGCGCCTGCCTGGATCACCGACCGCTACCTGCGCTACGTGGGCCGCCGGCCGGCGCCCGAGGAGCTCACCACCTGCGGTGAGGTGCTGCTCGACGCGCAGGGTGGGCCCGAATTGGTCATCTTCGCGCTGCTGACGGGCCCGGAGTACGCCTGCCGATGACGCGCATGCCCGTTCAGCGCTGTCTCCCGCCCCTCGCGCGGGCCGCCTTGCTGGTGGGCCTCTTCGTCGGGGCGCCCCGAGCCTCGAGCGCCAAGGACGAAGCGCCCCTCCCCCAGGGCCCCCGGCGTCTGGTGCTGCTCGTGCTCGGCGGCGGCGTGCGCGCCGGCGACGTGCTCGATGCCTCACGTATGCCCACGGCGGCCGCGCTCGCCGAGGAGGGCCTGCTGGCCGACGCGTTGCCCACGCCCCGAGCCAACGCCTACCTGGCGCTGCGCGACCTGCTCACGGGGCGGCAGGACGAGGCCGACGAGCCCGGTCGGCCGCGCACCGCCTGGCCGACTCTCTTCGAACATGTGCAGGAGCACGGACGCGAGGTCGCCGCGCGCTCGCTGGAGGACGTCTGGTTCGTGGAGGCCGACGCCGTGGCGGGCCCGGGGCTCTCCAGCTCGACCCACCCCTCCTACGGGCCCACCCTGGGCGCGCGGATGGCGCGCGGCGACGGCGCCTTCGGCGAGCCGCTCAAGTCGTTCCTCGAGCAGATGGGCCGGCCTTTGCCCGTGGCCGAGCAGGTCTGGCCGCTGCTGCGGCGGCTGCGCGGCGTGAATCGCAAGGCCGTGGGCACGTTCCTGCCCGAAGGCGTGGACAGCGGCACGCTCGAGGCCGAGCGCGTCGAGCGCGCCGTCCTCGCGGAGCTCGACCGCAAGGCCACCTTCGTCAAGGCCCCCAGCGTGGGGGACGAGAAGGCCACGCGTGCGGCCTTGACCGTCCTGGCCGTGCACCGACCCCGTCTGCTGGTGCTGCGCCTGACAGGCGCGGAGGTCGGCCAGCAGAGCGTGGTCGCCTACTTCGAGGCCCTGCGCCAGGCGGACCAGGCCCTCGCCCGCCTGCGGGCGGCCGTGGCCGCCGACCCGGCCCTGGCCAGCGGCACCGCGTTCGCCGTGGCCACCGAGATGGGACGCAACGCCAAGCCGGATGCCAGCGGGGGTCTGGGGGCGACGGAGGAGAGCCCCTCCCGCCGCCGCGCCCTGCTCCTGGCCGCGGGCCCGGGCTTCAAGAAGGGCTCCAAGCCCAAGGGCGGCGGCGCGCTCGCGGACGTCGCCCCGACCCTGGCCCGCTGGCTGGGTGCGTCGATGCCCCATGCCACGGGCCGCGTCTGGGAGGAGTGCCTGGTGCGCTAGGCGTGCGAGCCGCTGCGCGGCCTCACCAGCCAGGCTGGAGCCCGGCACTCCCAGCTCTACCGGGGGCGTCAAGCGCCAGTCGTTCGGCCGGCGACCCGCTGGCTGGGGTGCGGAGGGCCGCCGCGGAGGACGCCGTGTAGTCTGCCTACATCAGGACGACGCGGTGGCCCGAGCGCCCCCAGTCCAGCGTGTCGCCTCCAGGGCCTACTATCGCCCTGCCGAGGGGTTTCCCCGCCCTGGGCGGTACGATCTGCGCCGCCGGCTTCCGCCCCCGTGGCGTGGTTTGCCGTCGCGGCCTGGTCCCAGGAGTTCTTGATGCGCATCCACCTGCCGGAGCAGATCCCGGGCGCGCGCGACGCGCTGTTCGTGCTCGATGTCCAGATGGCCCCGGCGCAGGTCGAGCGGCGGCTTGAGCTCACCACCAAGGGCAATCTGGAGGCGCTGGACCTGCGCGGGACGGGGCCCGGGGGCAGCTACACGCTGGCGCCTGGGCAGGACCAGCTGCACATCCCGCTGCGCGTGACGACCGATGGGGCCGGCGAGGCCAGCGTGGAGCTGCGCTGTCTCTCCGGGCCGGAGGCTGGCCACTCGGAGGCGCGCAGCATGCGCCTGACGGCGGCACCGTTGGCCGCGCCGGGGGGGCGCTCACGCGTCGGCGTGGCCCTCGGAGCGCTGGCCGCCCTGGTCATCGTGGGCGTCGTGTTCGGCCCCAAGCTGCTGGGCGGCGACAAGGTGCCTACGCTGACGGGGAAGAAGGAGGCCGAGGCCACCCAGGCCGCGCGCGCCGCGAAGTACAAGGTGCGCATCAGCCAGGAGGACGTCAGCGCGGAGGACCGCGACGGCGTCGTGGTGCGCCAGCGTCCCGCGGGGGGCAGCGAAGCGCCCCAAGGCTCGGAGATCGAGCTCTTCGTGGGCCGCTACCTGGCCGCCATGATCGAGGTGCCCGACCTGGTGGGCTCGCTGGCTTCCGACGCGGAGTCCGCGCTGCGCGCCGCCGGGTTCCAGCCCATGGTGAGCTTCCGACCGCCGCCGTCACCGGACAAGGTCGGCCGCGTGCTCTCTCGCAGTCCCCGGAGGGAGGCACAGCGCTCGAGCGCGACAGCCTCGTCGAGCTCTTCGCGGGCCGCAGCGAGAGCACCATGCCTGCGCCCGGGCCGGGCGATCCCGACGGACCGCCGCAGGTTCCGCAGCCGCCGGACGAGCCGCCGCCGGTGGCGCCTGAGCCTGCGCCCGTCGCCCCTGAGCCGCCGCCCGGAGTGCCGCCCGGAGTGCCGCCCGAGCCTCCGCCGATGGCGCCCGAGCCCTCGCCCACCGATCGCACGGTGCGCGTGCCCGACCTCAACGGACTCTCCAAGGGCGATGCCGAGTGGAAGCTGGCCGAGGTCGGCCTGATGGCCGAGTTCAGCGAATCGGCCACCGATGCGGCCCTCGCCGGCATGGTCGTGGGGCAGACGCCCACCGCCGGAACCTCGGTGGATCGGTTGACTGCCGTGGGTGTGAAGATCGGCCGCGTGGGTGCAGCACCCCTGCCCGCCCCGCCTCCCACGCAGGTCGCCCCTGAGCCCGGTCCGACGGTCGAGCCCGGCCCTTCGGTAGGACCTGGCCCGACGGTGGAGCCCGGTCCCGTGGTGGAGCCTGGCCCGGCGGTGCAGCCGGGGCCGACGGTTCAGCCCGGGCCGACGGTGGAGCCTGGACCGACCCCTGCTCCCCCGCCTCCGCCCGTCGAGACCGCGACGCCGGGCAAGGTGCCTGACGCCATCGGCCTGTGGCGCGAGGCGGCGGAAGGGCTCGTGCGCCGTGCGGGCTACCGCTACCAGATCGTGCTCAAGCCCACCCACGACCTCGAGGACGGCCGCGTGCTGGGCCAGCAGCCCGCTCCGGGCGAGGCGCTCGCGGTCGGCGAGACCGTCACCCTCGATGTGGCCCGCACGCCCCTCTCCGCGGCCGTGCACGTGCCGGACGTGCGCGGCCTGATGGCGGCCGACGCCATCCAGACCCTGCGTGGCGCCGGTCTGCTCGTCCGCGAGACCTCCGGCGGCGGCTCGGCCGCTGAGCAGGGCAAGGTGGTCGATCAGGCCCCGGCCGCCGGCGCCGAGGTCGTCGCGCGCTCGTGGGTCGAGATCGTGGTGGCGCGCACGCTCGGCGCCTCGCCGCGCGCGGTCGGCGGGCCGCCGCCCGCCTCGAGCGGCCTGGCCCAGCCCCCGGCGGTCGGTCCGGGATCCCCCACGCCGCTCGTCAACACCCCGCGCTCACCCAACGCGCCGCTGCCTCCGGTGCTCCTGCCTTCACGCGACTCCGCGCCTACACGCAACGTGCCTGAGGTCGGCGGCCAGCCGGCGCGCGTCGCCATCGACACGCTGCTCAAGGCCGGCCTCATGCCCATCGTGGACATCGACCGCAACCAGGGTCCGATTCCCGGCACAGTAGTGCGTCAGCTGCCGTCGGCGCAGACGCCGGTGCGGGCCGGCGATCTCGTGCGCGTGGTCGTGGCCGTGGGCAACGTGGTCGGCGAACGCAGCGTGAACGTGCCGGTCGCCAGCGGCGCCGAGGTCCCCAAGGTCGAGCAGATGCTCGCGCGCCTGGGCCTGAGCGTGGAGGTGGTCGAGCTCAGCGTTCCCGGCCATCCCTACGCAGGCACGGGCCGCGTGGCGGCGCAGTACCCGGTCTCGACCGTCTCCGCGAGCCTCGCGCGCGTCATCACGCTGTGGGTCATCCGGTAACAACGGGAGACCCGCGGGCGCTCGCTCAACTGCGCTTGCGGAACTGCGTCAGCGCCACGAAGCCGGCCGTGCCGGCCACGCAGAGGATGGTGGTGAGGCCCATCAGGTTCCACGAGCGCGCGTCGATCAGGTTCTTGTATTGGCACCAAGCCCAGACGATCCCCAAGGCGACGCCGACCAGGATGCTGATCGTCAGGGCGCTCTTGGCGTGGCTGTCGGTCATGGCGGGCTCCTGCGAGGCGCGCGAGTCTACGTGGTGACCGTCACTCTGCAACCCGCTTGGGCGCCGCGCTGGCTGGGGGCGCTCGGGCCACCGCGTCGTCCTGATGTAGGAAGACTACACGGCGTCCTCCGCGGCGGCCCTCCACGGCGCCCCGCTTGCGGGGCGCCTAGCAGCACACCCACCCAACGCGGCGGTGGCGGGGGATGGCCAGGCGAGCCCCTGCGGGGCTCGCGATGGCCGTAGCGACCTCGACATCCACCGACCGTTCGAGAATCGCGGCTAGCGACTTGGCGCGCCCCTAGGTCAGAGGATCCCGGACGCAAAGTCGTCGTCGGCCAGCGGGCTGCGGGCAGGCGGGGCTGCGCGCGGGGCAGGGGGCGGCGGCACGTGCGGGGCCGGCGCCTGAGGAGCCGGCGCACGAGGAGTCGGCCCGTGAGGAGTCGGCCCGTGAGGAGCCGACGCGTGGGGGGCCGGTGC
>JANOFW010000403.1:0-1860 GCA_031413835.1 Planctomycetia bacterium | reverse complement strand
CCCCCCGCGCCCCCTGCACCCCCTGGCCCCGGCGCCTGCGGTTAGTAGTCTCTCTCGACCATGAGCTCCCCGCGCCCTGCCCGGCTCGTCCTGGCCGACGGCACCGTGTTCCGGGGCCGCGCCTTCGGCGCGGCCGCCGAGCGCGTCGGCGAGGTGGTCTTCAACACCGCGATGAGCGGCTACCAGGAGATCGCCACCGATCCCTCCTACGCCGGCCAGATCGTGTGCATGACTTGCCCGCAGATCGGCAACTACGGCGTCAACGACGAGGACGGCGAGGCGGCGAGGCCCTGGATCGAGGGCATGGTGGTGCGCGAGCTCTCGCCGGTGGCCAGCAACTTCCGCTCGCAGCGCGAGCTGGGCGCCTGGTACGAGGAGCACGGCATCCCGGGCATCGAGGGCGTGGACACGCGCAAGCTCACGCGCTACCTGCGCGTGATGGGCTGCGTCAACGGCGTCTTGAGCACGCTCTCCAGCGACGAGGCGGCGCTCAAGGCGAAGGCCAAGGCCGCGCCCAACATGGACGGCCTCGACCTGGCCAAGGGCGTCACCTGCCCGAAGGCCTACACGTGGAGCGAGGGCTGGCCCGAGCGCTGGTTCGCGGCGCCCCCGGGGGCCTCGGGCAGGGTCTCCTCGGGCAGGGTCTCCTCGGGGAAGGTCCACCGCGTGGTGGCGCTCGACTTCGGCATCAAGAGGAACATCCTGCGCTCGCTGGTCTCGCACGGGCTCGCGCCCACGGTGGTGCCCGCCACGACCTCGGCCGAGGCGATCCTGGCGCACAAACCCGACGGCGTGTTCCTCTCCAACGGGCCGGGCGACCCTGCCGCCGTCACCTACGCCATCGCCACGGTCAAGAAGCTGCTCGGCAAGGTGCCCATCTTCGGCATCTGCCTGGGGCACCAGATCCTGGCCCTGGCCGCCGGCGGCCGCACCTACAAGCTCAAGTTCGGCCACCGCGGCGCCAACCACCCGATCCTCGACCGCACCACCGGCAAGATCGCCATCACCAGCCAGAACCACGGCTTTGCCGTGGACGAGAAGAGCCTCGAGAAGACGGGCTTCTCCGGCACGCACACGAACCTGAACGACTACACCAACGCCGGCATCGCCTCCGCCGCCCAGCGCGCCTTCGCCGTCCAGTACCACCCCGAGGCCGCCCCCGGCCCGCACGACGCCCACCACCTCTTCCAGCGCTTCCGCGACCTGATCGAAGGCGTGCCCCTGGCCCGGGCAGCGGTGGCCCCGGTCCCTGCCGGGCTCTGACGGGCCCCCGGGGCGGCTCAGTCGCGCCCAGGCCCATTGAGGCAGGTATCTGCTCCTCTGGGGCCCTCCTGTGGTCCCATCGGCATTCTGGCCGCCGCGCAGCGGCGGCTAGAATGCCGCTTTAACCGGAGGCTTTGCCCGGCCATGCCCGTCACCTGCGTCTTCGGCATGCAGTGGGGCGACGAGGGGAAGGGTCGCCTGGTGGACCTGCTCGCGGCCGCCAGCGACGTCGTCGTGCGCTACCAGGGAGGGGCCAACGCGGGCCACACCGTGGTGGTGGGCAGCGAGAAGTACGTGCTGCACCTGCTGCCTTCCGGCGTGATCCAGCCGCGCACCATCAACGTCATCGGCAACGGCGTGGTGGTCGATCCCTGGACGCTGCTGAGCGAGATCGACGACCTGGCCAAGCGCGGCATCAACCTCGACGGGCGTCTGCTGGTGAGCGACCGGGCGCATGTGGTGATGCCCTACCACAAGAAGATGGACGCGGCCCTCGAACGCCTGCGGGGCGCGGCCTCGCTGGGCACGACCAGCCGTGGCATCGGGCCCACCTACGGCGACAAGTTCATGCGCGAGGGCTTCCGGGTGGCCGACCTG
>JANOFW010000402.1:0-4791 GCA_031413835.1 Planctomycetia bacterium | reverse complement strand
CGACGTCGTGCGGCGGATGAGCTACGACGCCTTGAACCGCCTCCGTACGGTGAGCATCGAGAGCGGAGGTGAAACAAGGACGATCCGCCAGTTGTACCGGCCCTCGCTTCACGCGTGATGTCGTCTCGGTCTGACGTCGTGGTCGGGCGGTAAGCGCGACGGCAGGCGTGGCACGGGGGCTCTGCCCCCGAGCCCCCGGCGTTTTGTTCCCCCACCCGGATGGGGATGGAGACCGGCAGGAGGCGTCCGGTATGGGGTTGCGGGGCGCTCGCCAGCGTTGCCCGCTCTTGACGGGTCACCTCCTGCCGGCCACAGGTGTTCAGTCGGGTACGGTTGTGTTGGCGTTCCGGTTCCCGTTCCCCGCTGTGTCTATGTGTGTGGGAACGGGAACGGACAGGCGTACCCAGGTGTCGCCGTGTCGTGCGATGCGTCGAGAAGCGGCGAGGCGCATGAGTGCCTCGCTGAGGCTCTGGTTGCGGACGCGCACGGTCAGGCGGAGGGTGTGGCGCAGAAGACCGCGCTCTCCAGCTTGATCGAGAGCGTTGAGGACGGCGTCGTCGATGTCGGTGGTGGTGGTCGGGGCGCGATCATCACCGCGATGCTCGACCGGGACAATGGCCAGGTGCATGTCCCTCTCGGTGCCGACGAGGGCAAGGGCGACCGGTTCGGGCGCGCAGGCGGCGCGGTGTTCTGCGGAGAGCAGGAGCTGCTGGCGGTGACGGCGGAGAGACAGGGCGGTGTCCACCCAGGCGAAGAAGTCGGAGGAGCCGCGCAGGCTCTGGCCGCCGGTGGACCCGCCGTTCTTGCGGGCGTGGTGGACGACCACGACGGCGAGGTTGTGGGCGCGCTGCAGCTCTCGCAGGTAGCCGAGCACCGCGGAGACATCCCCGGCCTGGTTTTCGTTGACGCGGTGTAGCCGCACAAAGGGGTCGAGGAGGAGGAGCCGCGGGGCATGGTTGCGCACGGTCTGCTGGAGTCGGCCCTGGTCACCAGGTAAATCGAGGCGTACGCTGGACGCGGTGATCACACCTATGGGCAGAGCGGCCAGGTCGAGGCCGCGGTGCCGGCAGATCCCGGCGAGGCGCTGCTTCACGACAGAGGCGGCGTCCTCGGCCATGTAGACGAGCACAGCGCCGGACTCGACCACGGGATAGGTGTCGAGGCACGAGCTGCCGCTGGCCACGGAGACGGCGAGATCGAGTCCGAGCCAGCTTTTGCCGCACTTGGGGGCGCCGCCGATGATGCCCACCCCGGCACGCGGCCAGAGGGTCTCGATGAGCCAGCGTCCGGCCTGGTCCGGCTCTTCGAGATCGGCGGCGCGCACCACGGGCAGGGCGGGGGTGGCTTCGGGTTTCATCCCTTCACCGCCTGGACCGCGGGAGAGGCATCGATGGCGGCCTCCATGGTGTGATCGTCGATGAAGTTTTGGTCCTTCTCGTGGGCCACGCGCAGGGCCTGACGGAGCAGGCTGGAGGCCACGCGCGGCACGCCGCGGCTGGCGCGGAAGAGCAGTTCGCGGGCGGGGTCGGCGAGGATGGTTTGGGTAGTGCCTGAGGCCTTGAGGCCGTGCTCGATCATGGCGGCGAAGAGGTCGCGATCGAGCGGCTCCAGGTGGATCTGGTGGACGACACGCATGGCCAGCGGGGCGTGGATCTGCATGCGCAGGTGGCGCCCCAGCGCGGGCAGGCCCACCAGCCACAGGGTGACGAGGTCGCGGCTGTCGAAGGCGAAGTTGAGGAATCCGGACAGATCGACGAGGAAGGAGTCGGACAGGTGTTGCGCCTCGTCGAGGACGACGACCGGAGCGGTGCCGCGCTCGTCCACCATGTGCACGAGGGTTTTCTTGATGTCGGTCCAGAGCTGGGCGCGGCGGTGTGAAGGCTTGACGCCGATCTCGGTGGCGAGAGTGCGGTAGAGATCGAGAGGCGCCACTGCGGTGTCGCAGAGGTAGAGCACGAGGTGGTCGGGCCTGGGCAGTTGGGCGCAGAGGTTGCGGATGGCGGCCGTCTTGCCCACCCCGGCTTCGGCGGTGAGCACGCCGAGGCCGGGATCCTCGACGGTCTGGCGGAAGGCACGGTCCAGTTTCTTGTAGCCCGGGGTCTTGTCGAAGAAGGTCTTGCCCTGGGCGTTCTTGGGAAGTGGGTGAGAGGTGAGGCCAAAGCGCTGTCGGTACATGGTTCAATCCTCCTTGTCGTCGTCGTGGTCCGACCGAGGTGGCGCGCCCACGGGCCGGACGCGCTGGTAGTGCTCTTCCTCGATGAGGGCGAGCGGGTCGAGGCCGCTCGGTTCGGCGTCGGGAGAGGCCTCCCCGCGAATGCGCCTCCGCCGGCGCGAAGCGTTGCGCAGACGGTCGAGCGGCACGGTGTCGCAGACGAAGCGGTCCTCGACGAAGACACGGGGGCAGGTCGCGTCGTCCCCGGGGTCGAAGCGCAGCTCCACCTCCCGGCCCACCAGCTCGGGGCGCACCTCCAGGAGACCTCCGCGGAAACGGACGGTGCCGTCCTTGCGCACGTGTCGGCGCTCGCGGTGAAGGAAGACCTCGTCGAGGTTCTTGTGACGTGGCACGGTGCGCAGGTGCTCCACCTCACAGAGCCAGTGCTCGCGCGGAGAGCGGCCGGTGGTGTCGTGCTTGCGGGCGTGGTACTCCGCGGCCAGCCAGGCCCAGTGCTTGGCGTTGAGCTCGGCGATGGGCAGCGGATGGTCGGGTAGCTCGTCGCCCACCTCCTCGCGCCAGGTGCGGTGCCAGCGCTCGATGACGCCCTTGGCTTCGCAGTCCTGGACACCTGTGTGCAGGAGGCGGATCCCGAGCTCGGCGCAGATCAGTACCAGCGATCCGGCGATGTAGGCGGAGCCCAGGTCCACGTAGTAGGTGCGTGGCGCCCCGTGCTTGGCGATGGCCTGCTTGAGGCCGTGCTCCTGAGAGGCGGAGCCCTCGGAGATGGCAAAGTAGCTGTGAGGCACGTAACGCGTGGCCCCGTCGATCTGGGTGAGCAGATATGCCTTGCGGACCTCTCCGTTCGGAGCGATGGCAGGCGGCCCGTGCAAGGCATCGCCCACCCAGAGGTCGCCCGCGTGTTCGGGCAGGAAGCTCCGCCGCTCGGTGGCCGGCCCGCGCAGCGGCCGGGCCGACACGCCGTGGAAGAGGAGCAGCCGGTGCACTGTCGAGCGGCGCAGCTCGCCCGCACGCACAATGCCCGCCCGCTCCAGCATGCGAGTAATCCGCCGAATGGAGCGCCGCGGCCGCTCGCGCTTGGCCCGTAGGACGTGCTCAGCGATCTCGGGGCAGATCGCCCGGCTCTTCCCGCGGTCCTCCCGATCTTCGGGAAACAGCGCCCGGAAGCCGCCGCGGACCCAGGCGTAGTACCAAGCCTCGATGGTGCGCGCCGAGATCTGCACCCGCGTGCCGTCTGGCCGCTCGTGCGTGCGTGAGGCAGCCTCGGCGAAGTAGCGTCGGCGGTCTCCATGCTCCAGCCGCGCACTGGTGAGCGGACCGAGCACGCCCAGGCGCCAGAGGGCGACAGCCTGCTTGTCATCGTGTTTCATGGCCAGAGTCTGTCCGGGAGGTCCGGCCATATCTGGGGGGATTTGCGGCCGGCCTCGCCGCCGTCCCGGACGGCGCGGCAGGCGCCGCGTTCTACACGAGACGCACCTTCGGCTGAAGTCGGTAGATGAGCGCCGCCACCGCCGACAGCAGATGACCGGCGGCCGTTGCCGTGGCTCGGGCATACGCCGTGACCAGATCCGCGCACGTCGCCGTCGGCGACAGCCCTGCCGCCACCGCCGCCCAGACGGCCTCACCACAAGAGGCCAGCACCTGAGCGACAAACCTCGCTGGCCGCAGCCAGCGAGCACGCCATCGCCGTCGCGTCCTCTCCGCCACCAGTGGCCAGCGCCCTGCGTCGCCCTCTGCCGGTGTGGCCCGGCCGGTCAGCGTGAGCTCGACCACGCGCCACGTCCGCCACAAGTGCCGCGCGATGAACCGTGGCAGGGTCTGCCACACCGCCTCGCACCCCACGCATACGTGGCGCACGATGCTGGCCACGGGCCGGCCCGACTCAGCCCGCAGAACCCGCTCGCGGTAGTCGTGGACGTGAAGGGTCGTCTCACGACAGTTCGGGCAGAACCGTGGCCGATAGCCCTCGGGGTCACAGAGGCGACGATTGTGCGTCGCCAAGTCGGTCACGTCCTCGGCGACGATCGTACCGCCCTTCTGGCTGGACGAACGAATCCGGACGAGGCAAGCTTCCGGCTCGGGGGGAGGGAGTCGATCTTGGCTCATGAGGCTCTCCAAAGGTTCTAGGCAAACCCTGAAGTGCCTCACCTCCTCCCGTCGGTCAAGTCCCCCTTCGCACCCTCTCCTCCTTGTCCCGTCCCGCGCTACACCCGAGCCAAGCCAGCGTCGCCTCGCTTTAACCCCTCATCCGATCGCGGGACGATAGCTCTTGAATCGCCGCAGATGATCCGGGCTGGAACACCCGCTCGACGGGAGGGCGCACGAGGGTGACGTTCTGCAAGACTCGTTCAAGCCGAACCAGCTCCGTGGTCTTGCCCACGCCAGACTGGCCCAACACGAGGATCTTCGCCGCCACCACGCGCTGGACGAGGGGGCCAATCCAGGGAGCGAATGGGACTGGCCTTTCGACGTAGATGCCCTCGGGAGCGGGAGACGCCGGATCACACTTTGCCAAGAACTCGACGAGCCCGTCGTGGGCGTGGTCGAGCTGGGCCGGTTCGCTCACGTTGGGATTGTACCAGCGTGCTCCCTGGCTTGCCCGATGGCCGGCGAACGGC
>JANOFW010000401.1:0-11491 GCA_031413835.1 Planctomycetia bacterium | reverse complement strand
GGAAGAAGTCGATGCCTTCGCGCGGGGCGGCGACCGAGGCGCCCGTGAGCACCATGGTCTCGCCGAACGTCACCACCACGCTGCCTGCTGCGAGCCGCGCCATGCGACCCGTCTCGATGCGGAGGGTCTTGCCCCCGACATCGACCGTCACCTCATGCTTCGCCAATCAGCCTCCTAGCGGCGGATCCCCAGCTTCTCGATCAGCTCCCTGTAGGCCTCGGGCTCCTTGCGCGCATGGAAGCGCAGCAGGGACGCGCGCCGGCCCACCATCTGGAGCAGGCCGCGACGGGTCGCGTGGTCCTTGGGGAACTTCTGGAGATGGGTGGTCAGGTGCCGGATGCGGTCCGTGAGGACCGCCACCTGCACCGGAGCGCTGCCGCTGTCCTTGGCGTGCAGCCGATGCGCTTCTTGCACCGCCTGCTTGCGTTCGTTGCGGACTGCCAAGACCCACCTCCGTCACCGTCGGCCAAGTCGGCTGCGTGCCCCCCTACATCGGGGGACCGCGGCCCTGGGCCGAGGTCGTGTGCTGGGGATCGCCTGATCCCTGTGTCACGTTGTTTGGTAAGCGGAGGAGGGTAGCGCCTGGGGGGGCAGGGGGCTAGGGAAGACGCGACAGGGAGGGCTCGGGGGGCGCGGGGGGCCGGTGGGGCCCCGAGCGGGTCCCCGGGCCCCTACCCTCCTGCCTCCCTGAGCCACGAGCGGAGCCAGGCAAGCGCCGCGCACGGGCCGCGACGGCGGGGCATGCCTGCGGAGAGTGGCCCCCGGCCCTGGGCCACGCTCCCCGGTAGAATGGGGATTCGTCTACGCATCCGGAGGCTCCGTTGAAGTTCCGCATCCTGGTTGAGGCCGACGAGGACGGGGTCTTCGTGGCGAGCTGTCCCAGCCTGCCTGGATGCCACGCCCAGGGCTCGACGCGCGCCGAGGCGCTCAAGAACATCCAGGAGGCCGTGGCTCTCTACCTTGAGTCGCTTCGCGTGCACGGAGATGTGCTCCCCCCCGGCATCAGCGAAGAAGTCGTGGAGATCCCGGGGTGAGCCGGCTGCCCGTCGTCTCGGGGCGCGAGGCGATCCGGGCATTCGGGAAGCTGGGCTACCTGGTGGATCGACAGCGCGGCAGCCACGTGCAGCTGCGGCAAGCCACGGCGCCCTACCGGCGTCTGACGGTTCCGGACCACCGTGAGCTCGCACGTGGACTGCTACGGGCCCTGATCCGTGACGCCGGGCTCAGCGTCGAAGGGTTCATCGACTTGCTGGGTTGAGCCTGTCCATCGGCGCTACACCCCGGTTTGCCCCGCATCCCGGAGCCAGGAGCGCAGCAGCGCCAGTGCCGCGCGCTGGTCGATGGCCCCCTGCTTGCGGGCCTGCTCGAGGTTCTTCCCGGCGGCCTTCAAGCCCTCCTCGGCCTCCCTGGAGGTGTGCCCTTCGTCGTGGAGGAGGACCTTGAGGCCCGCCTGCTCGAGCAGCGCGGCGAAGCGGCGCGCCTCGGCCGACATCTCCGACTCACGGCCGTCGGCGTGCAGCGGCAGGCCCACGATCACCAGCCCCGCCTGCTCGCGACGCAGCAGCTCGGCCACGGCTCCCGCGGCCCCCTCGAGATCCTCGCCGCGTTCGAACGTCGTGAGCCCGCGCGTGGTGATGCGCAAGGGGTCGCTCAGCGCCAGGCCGATGCGGCGTCGGCCATAGTCCACTGCGGCGACGCGGCCCGGCGGGTCGCTCGGGCGCGCACTCACATGAGCAGGTCCCCGCGGCCCTCGGCCTCGAGGCGCGCGACGATCTCGCGCACGCGCTCGCCTTGGCCGCGGGGCAGCACGAGCAGCGTGTCCTTCGTGCGCACCACGATCAGGTCCTTCACGCCCAGGAGTGCGACGTGCCCGTGGGCGGCCTCGACCACGCAGCCTTCGACATCCACCAGCGTGACCCGGCCGCGCACGCGGTTGCCGTGGGCGTCCGGGGCGCGGTGGCGCGCCAACGCGTCGAAGGAGCCGAGGTCGTCCCAGGAGATCGCGGCGGCCACGGTCTCGACGTGATGCGCCTTCTCGAAGATGCCGTGGTCCACCGAGACGGGCGCCAGAGCGCGGTAGAGGCGCGCGAGCGCCGCTTCGCGGCCCTTGGCCGTGCGCACGGCCAGCGCGCCCTCGAGGCCCCCGACCATCTTCGGCAGCAGGCGCCGGGCTTCGGCGAGGAAGACCTCCGGCCGGAAGGCGAAGGTGCCTCCGTTCCAGCGGTGCTTGCCGTCGGCGAGCAGCCGCTTGGCAACGGCCAGGGAGGGCTTCTCGACGTAGTGCGCCACGCGCTGGACGGGCAGCGCGCGCGTGCCGGCGACTTTGCGGCCCACCTCGAGCCAGCCGTAGCCCGTGGCCGCATGGTCGGGCACGAGCCCCAGCGTGACCAGCGCCTCGCTCGCGGCCGCGCGTTCGGCCATGGCGCGCAGCGCCGCGCGGTAGCCCGCGAGCGGGGCCACGTGGTGGTCGGCCGGCACCACCAGCAGCACGCTCCCGGGCGCCTCCTGGCGGCACAGGAGCGCCGCGAGGGCCACCGCCACCGCGGTGTTCCGGGGCTGGGGCTCGCCCACGAAGGTGTAGTCGTGTCGTCCCGCGGCCACGCGCAGCGCCGTCGCCATCCCACGGGGCGCGACCACCCAGGGTGCCTCGTTCGTCAACGGGAGCAGCCGGTCGAGGGTCGCGGCGAAGAGCGGGCGCTGATCGTCGCCGTCCAACGCCAGCACCTGCTTGGGCCGGCTGCGGCGCCCCAGGGGCCAGAAGCGCGTGCCCGAGCCGCCTGCCAGCACGGCGATGCGTAGGTCGGGCGGCGCAGTGGGGCGGGCGGCCATGCTCCGATCTTGCGTCAGGGGGCCGTCTGCGGCCCGTATTGGCACTGGCCGGGCCTGGGGCTCACCTGGGCTCAGCACCCGGCGACGAGCAAGAGCCGCCTGCCGAGTCCGAATGGACGGCCCTCGAGGTCGGCGGATGCCTCGAACGTCTTGAAGCCCGCGGCGCGCAGGCCCGCGACCAGCTGGGCGCACGAGTAGAGCCTGAGATCGCTCACACGCGTGCTGCTCACGACTCCCTCGCGCCGTGCCGTCCACGTGGTCTGCACGCGGCCGGCGATCCAGTCGATGCGCCTCTCCTCCTCGAGTGTCAGGCCGGCGACTTGCGAGGAGCGCCGCGTGGCGTCGGGCTGCGGGCCCAGCGTCTCGAGCACCAGCGTCTCGATCACCAGCCTGCCTGCGGGCTTGAGCACGCGCGCCCAGGCCTCGAACAGGGAGCGCTCCCCTGCCTCGTCGAAGAAGCCCAGGCTGCTCCACCAGTTGAGCACCAGGTCGAAGCGCCCGGGCCAGGGCAGATCGCGCATGTCGCGGCGCTCGAGGGCGACCGCCAGCCCACGTCGGCGGGCCTCGGTGCGCGCCTCCTCGAGGAACGACTCCGTGAGGTCCACGCCCGTCACGTGGAGGCCTCGCGCCGCGAGCTCGAGCGCCAGCGGACCGTGTCCACAAGGGACGTCGAGCACCTCGCTGCCGGTCGGCAGGGCGAGCCGGCGGACCAGCCCCTCGGCCAGCGCCGCAGCACGCTCCGGGGGCGTGTGGGCGCGCTGGATGTCCAACCAGTCGCCGGCGAAGAAGTCCTCGAACCAAGCCATCCTGGCAACGTACGCCACGGCGCGGTCGCCCACAACCGACTCCGCTGCATTGTCCGTTGACGGCCGTCCGTGACCCTGAGCTGGTCCATGTTCCCTGCAGTTGCTGGTGCCGCAGCGAGCCCCGAAGGGGCTTGAAGATCCGGGTACAAGCCAGCGCCGCGCTGGATGGGTGCGGAGGGCCGCCGCGGAGGACGCCATGCAGCCTGTCGAGACGAGTCTTCCTACATCAGGACGACGCGGTGGCCCGAGCGCCCCCAGCCAGCCCGGCGCTACCTGAACGACGTGGGGAGCGGTCGGCGGGGGGCCGGGGGGGCCGGGGGGGCCTCGTAGCTCGAGGGACGCGGCGAGCTCAGGGGCGGGAATGAGATGACGTCGGTGCGCGGGCTGCTGATGTCGCCGTGGACGCGCACGGCGTAGAGCAGATCCTCCTGCAGCAGGACCTCGAGGATGTCGCCGATGACCGGCAGCGGCATGATCGCGGGCAGCAGCATGCTCTTGATGAAGTCGGGCGTGAAGGTCAGGTCCACCTGGCCGGTGAGGTCCAGGCGCCCGCGGCCGGGCATCTTCGCCAGCGGTCCTTCGAGATCCAGGCGCTGGAAGCGCACGACCTCGTCCTTGAGGGTGAAGTCGGCCACCAGCGTCTCAAAGACCGGCTGCGCGTCGCCGGGCAGGATCTCGGCCAGCGCGATGAAGAGGTTGGAGACGGCCGGCAGATCGCCCAGGTTGCCCTCGCTCACCGTGAGCCGGCCCGCGGCGGTCAGGTCGATCGACTCGGCGGTGCGGTTCTCGAAGCGCAGCTCCAGGTTGCCGCGGCCGCTGTAGGGGGGGCCGGTGGGCGCCAGGTCGTCCTTCAGCCGGCCCACGTCGAAGTCGCGCACGTAGAGGCGCCCCTCGTAGGCCTCGGGCGCGTTCGTGTGCACCTTGAGCTCGGCCGCCAGCTGTCCGCCGGAGAGCGTGCCGGTGAGCGGCTGGAGCGTGAGCAGGCCCTGGTCCCAGGAGAGCGGCGCGTTGAGGCCCTCGAAGCGCACGCCTTCGATGCGCCCGGCGAGATCCACCAGGCGCGCGGCGGCCGCGGGGTCCTCGCCCAGGCGCAGGCGCAGGAGCTCGAGGCGCCCGCTGAGCTCGGAGAGCGCCACGCCCTGCTCGAGCGCCAGCCCGTCGAAGATGGCCGTGCCCACGAGCGTGCTGCGGTCGCGGGCGTCGGGCGCGCTCAGCTCCACCTCTTCGAGGCGCACGCGGCCGCGGGGCGCGCCGCCCGAAGGCGCCCCGGGACGCGCCACGAAGGCCAGATCGCCCCCGAGCCGCAGGCTGCCGTCGCGTTCGAGATTCAGGGTGAAGGCCTGCGAGGAGAGGCGCCGGTCGCTGGTCCACTCCTCGAGCAGCTCGCGCGTGGTCTGCGGCAGGATCTCGAGCAGCTCGGCGCCGGCGACGAACTCGTCGAGCCGCAGCACGAAGCGGCCGCGCAGCCCGCCGGGTCCGTGGCGGGCGTCTTCGACGCGCGCCAGGAGCCCGGGCAGGGCGATCGAGAGCCCGGCCGCCGTGACCTCGCCCTCCTCGAACACGAGCGCATCGCCCACCAGACGGATCAGCGGTCCCTTGGGCCAGCGCAGCGCCAGGTCCACGTCGGTGAGCCGCACGCGCGGGAGGTCGGGGCAGTCCGCCCCAGCGGCCTTGCGCACGGTCAGGTCGAGGGCCGCTTGGCCCCCCGGCTCGAGCGTCAGACCGTAGGGAAAGAGCGTCGTGCAGGCCGACAGCTCCTGGATGGCCTCGAGGAAGCCGGAGGTGAAGGGCACGGGCGCGAGGGTGTGCAGGTCCACCGCAAAGGGGCCGTCGCCGCCCTCGGGCCAGCGGCCTTCGAGCTCGAGCGGCGCGCCGAGCAGCTCCCCGGTGAGGCGCTGGGTGCGCACGTCGTCGCCCAACGCCTGGATCACGCCCTTCAGGCCCTCCACGTGCAGGGCCCCCGCGCCCTCCTCGGCGTCCAGGGTCACGTCCACGCCCTTGAGCTGCGCGAGCAGCTTGATCGGCGCGGGATCCTCTTCGAGCGGGAAGTCGGCTTCCACGTCGGCCGTGCCGCTGGGCGCGAGCCAGCGCCAGAACTCGCCCAGCCCATCGACGGTGAGGGGTGCCGTGCGCAGCGTGGCGCCCAGGGGACCGGCGAGGTCCAGGCCGGTGCCGCGCACATGCAGCCGACCCAGCTCCGCGTGGGCGGCCACCTCGGCGTGGATCGAGACGGGCGCCAGGCCCGACTCCTGGCGCACGGAGGCGCGCGCGTCCACGAAGAAGGTGCGACCCACGCGCGAGCCGGTCGCCAGCGCCGTCGGGTCGTCGGCGGCGAGCACGGGCCGCCGCAGGGTGACGATGCCGCGCAGGTTCTCGAGCGGCACCGGGAAGCGCGACCACGAGAAGCGCTCGCCGTCGAGCGTCACGCGCACCTCGGTGCGCACCACCGCGTCGATGCCCGGCCGGCGCAGCAGATCCACCTCGACGCGGTCCACCACGCCGTCGAGACGGTAGGTCTCGAGCAGGCCGGCGAACTCGCTGCCGGCCACGGCGGTCTCCAGGTCGGCGTCGGTGGCGATGTCGAGCCCCTCGATGGTCAGGCGCAGCGCGACGCCGTCGGGGCCGAAGCGCACGTAGCCCGTCTCCTCGCCCTGCCAGGAGGGGCGGGTCGAGGGCAGCACGCGCAGCACCGTGCGTTCGCCGTGGCGTCCCTCGATGCCGTCCACGCGGATGCCCGAGGCATCGACGTGGAGCTTGCCGTGGGCGCCCTCCATGCGGTAGGGGAAGCCGGTCTTGTCGCCGTCTGCGTCCAGGCCGCCCAGGTAGGTGAACTCGGTCTCGCGCAGCGCCACGTCGGCGTCCCAGGTGAGCGCCGTTGCGCGCTGCTTGGCGATGCGCACCGTGGCGTCCACCTGACCCTTGACGATGAGCTCGCGCAGCAGCTCCTCGGCCGGCGGTCCCAGCGCGCGGCGTAGCGCCTCGTCCTCGAGCGAGAGGCCGCGGACCACGACCTCGATCTCGAGCTCTTCGCCGTCCGGCGTGAGCCAGCCCTGGGCCGTGACCGTGGCCGTTCCCAGGCGGGCCGTGAGCGAGCGCAACACCAGCCGGCCGCGCTCCACCGAGACGTCGAGCGCGCCGCCGCCTAGCAGGTCGCGCAGGCGCGCCTTGTCCTCCGGCGCGAGGTCCTTGAGGCCCGGCAGGTCGCCGACGTCGGAGGTCATCGCGCCGATCCAGCGCGTCGTGAGGCTCATCTCGCCCGCCTCGCCCTCGCCGCCCTGCCGCAGCAGGTGGGCCTCGACCCGGCCGGACTGGATGGGCAGGTCGGCGAGCGTCTCGGCCAGCTCGGGCGCGAGCGTGCCGAGCAGCTCGGGCGTGAGCTTGAGCGGGTCCCAGACCACCAGCACGTCGAGGGCGTCGCTGCGCGCGTCGGCGCTGCCTCCGAAGGCGATCTCGACCTCGTCTTGCCCCAGCCCCAGCGAGCGGAACGAGCCGCGGATGGCCAGGGTGCCGTCCGTGCCCTTGAGCGCCGAGCCCTCGAGCGCGGCGATGCGCAGCGCGCCGCCCTCGGCCAGGCGCGTCGAGCCCGCCCGCGCCCGGATGGTGACGGCCGCATCCTTGACGCGGATCTCGGGCGCCTCGGCGCCGCCCCCGCGGCCCCCCAGCTGGAAGGGGAAGTCGAGCGCCACGCCCGAGGCCGTCTCGTGCATCTGGATGCGTGCGCCGTCCACGTCGAGCGCCGTAGGACGGTAGAGTCCGCTGACGAGGTCGAGCAGAGCGTGGCGCACGAGCACGCGACGGGCCTCGAGGGCCGGCTCGTCCCGCCCGCCCGGCGCCACGTCGGGAGCCTGGCCCGCGGAGCGCCGGACCTCGAGATCCTCGACCGCGACGCCGTCCACCAGGTCCACGCGGAAGGCGCGCGTGCGCGCCTCGGGTCCCAGGATCGAGGCCAGCCTGGCCTGGGCCAGACGCGCGAGGGCGCCCGGGTCGGGCGCGGCCAATCCGCGGTACAGACGCGTGCCGGCGGCGACCAGCACCGCCGCCAGCAGCAGGCGCAGCAGGGCGCTCCTCACGCCTCCTCCGCCGCTTCCGGGGGCTCGTGGGCCTTCCGGTCCGGGGGGGCCGGCGGCCGGCTCGGCGGCGCGCTCGCGCTGGTGTAGATGCGCCGCACCCGCCGCCCCAGGCCGCAGAAGATCTCGTAGGGGATCGTCTGCGCCCGCGCGGCCAGCTCCTCCACCGGGATGCGCGCCGCGCCGTCGGTCCCCAGCAGGGTGACGACGTCGCCGACGCGCGCGCCGGCGACGTCGGTCACGTCCACGGGCACGTAGTCCATCGAGACGCGGCCGACCACGGGGCAGCGCCGCCCGCGCACCAGCACCTCGGCGTTGTTCGAGAAGGCGAAGCGGTAGCCGTCGCTGTAGCCCACGGGGAGCGTGGCCACGCGTGACGGCCGGCGCGTGGTGAAGGTGCCGCCGTAGCCGATGCGCGAGCCGCGCGGATGGTCCTTCAAGAACACGATCTGGGTGCGCCAGGAGAGAGCCGGCGCGAGCCGGCCCTGGGAGGGGGCGTCGAGCTCGACGCCGTAGAGCGCAAGCCCCGGGCGCACCAGGTTGAACTCGGGCGTGGAGCTCCCCGGCGGCGCGCTGCCCGCGAGGAGCGCGTTGCTGGCATAGGCGTGGCGCCACGGCGGCCGGATCCCGTCCTTCTCGAGCGCGGCCAGCACGCTGCGGAAGCGCGTCAGCTGGCGCGCGGACTCGCCGTTGCCCCCCGGCTCGGTGCCCGCCAGGTGCGTGCACACGCCCTGGAGGTCGAGGCGCCGCGAGCGCGCGACCTCGCGCGCGATGCCCACGGCGCGCTTGGGGTGGCAGCCCAGGCGGCCCATGCCCGTGTCCACCTTGAGGTGCACGCCCACGCGGGTCTGGCTCTGCTCGGCCGCGCGGCGCAGGGCGCGCACGCGGTCGCTGCTGTGCACGGTGACCAGGATGCCGCCGCGGATCACGTCCTCCATCTCGCCGGCCACCACCGCGCCCAGGATCAGGATCGGCGTGGTGATGCCCGCGGCGCGCAGCTCGAGCGCCTCGGTGCTGTCGCCCACGCCCAGGATCGAGACGCCCTGGCGCAGCAGGTGCCAGGCCACCGGCACGGCGCCGTGGCCGTAGGCGTCGGCCTTGAGCACCAGCATCACCTCGACGCCGGCGCCGGCGAGCGTGCGCACGACCGCGAGGTTGCGGCTGAGCGCGTCGAGGTCGATCTCGGCCCAGGTGCGTTGGTGGAGCATGCGGCGTCCGGCCCTACCCCGCCTTGGGTCGGCCCGCCGTGGGGCCGGGCGCAGCGCGTTCGGCCGTCGCCTCGCCTGCGCGCAGCCGTTCGGGGGCCGAGGCCTGCAGGTAGAGCGGGACCAGCGTCGCGGGATCGGTGCGCTCGCCCGCCTCGAGGCGCGGCAGCGCGAGCGCGAGCACTGCCGCCGCGTCGGCTCGCAAGGTCAGGGGGCGCTGGGGGAGGGCGTGCTCCGCGGCCAGGCGCGGCGCCTCCTCGCCCACGAGCAAGGCGTCGGCAGGCCAGCGGCGCAGCTCGGCGGCCTCGAGCCGCTGCGGCGCGCGCTCGCGCGGGCGGCTGTCCGCCGTGGCGCCGGGCTGGGGTCCCAGGAGCGCGGCGTAGACCGTGCCCCGGCCGGCATCGCGCAGGGCCAGCACCCGGGCCTCGCGGGGAGCCTGCTGGGCGAGTGCGACGAGGCTGCTGACGCCCACCACGGGCCGGTCCAGGGCGAAGGCGAGGGTCTTGGCGGCCGTCACGCCCAGACGCACGCCGGTGAAGGAGCCCGGGCCCAGGTCCACCGCGATCGCGGCCAGGTCGCGGGGCGCGAGCGCGCTCTCCGCCAAGAGGTCGCGTACGCACGGCAGGAGGTCCCGGCCCCGGGCCGCGCCCAGGCCCAGGGCGCGCACGAGGAGCGTGCCCCGCCCCTCCCCGGCCGGGCCCGCGCAGGACAGGCCCACCTCGGCCTCGCGGCCGCTGCTGGCCAGCACCAGCACGGGGCCGATCAGCGGGCGCCCCGGCCTGGGGCGGCGTGGAGCGGGGTCGAGGGAGACAACACACCCACGTTCTCGCACGGGCGGGGGGCGCCGTCATGCTATGCCCGTCCCTCCGACCTAGCGGGAGGCTCGCGCGTGGACCTGTTCGGCACCGACGGCATTCGCGACCGCGCCGGCGAGGGCCGCCTGGCACCCGCACGCGTCGTGGCGCTGGGGCGAGCCCTGGCGCGCTTCGCGGCGCAGCGCACGGCGGGCCGAGCGCCGCGGGTGGCCCTGGGGCGCGATCCCCGCCCCAGCGGCGTCGACCTCCTGGCGCAGCTGGCGGCTGGGCTCGCGCTCGAGGGCGCGGAGGTGGACGATCTGGGCCTGCTGCCCACGCCCGCCGTCGCCTGGGCCAGCGCCGCCTGGGGCTACGACCTGGGGGTGATGCTGAGCGCTTCGCACAACCCCGAGGCCGACAACGGCATCAAGCCCTTCACGGCAGGAGGGCGCAAACTCACCGTGGAGGAGGAGGGCGAGGTCGAGGCGCTGCTCGCCGCCCTGCCTGCCGTCTCCGCCCCCCGCCCGTCCGCGCCGCGCGCCTCCCCGGCCGGCGCCGTGCGCTACGCCGCTCAGACGCAGGCGCTGCTGGCCGACGGCCCGTCGTTGGCGGGGCTGCACGTGGTGGTGGACCTGGCCGCGGGAGCCATGAGCGCCGCCGCGGTGGCCGTGCTCGAAGGTCTGGGCGCGCGCGTGGAGGCGCTCCATCCGGCGGGCAGCCGCGCCATCAACGCCGGCTGCGGCAGCGAGCATCCGCGGGCGTGGCTCGATGCCGTGCGCGTCGCGCGCGCCGAGGCGGGCCTGGCCTTCGACGGCGACGGCGACCGCGTGCTGGTGGCCGACGCCGAGGGCGGGCTGCTCGATGGCGACGATCTGCTGGCGATCCTGGCCGAGGACCTCGTGGCCCGTGGGCGCCTTCCCGGGCGCGTGGTGGTGGCCACGGTGATGAGCAACCTGGGCCTGGAGGAGCGCCTCGCGGCCCTGGGGCTCAGGCTCGAGCGCACCCCGGTGGGCGACCGTCACGTGGCCGAGCGCATGCGTGCGCTGGCGGCACCCCTGGGCGGCGAGGCCTCCGGGCACATCGTGCTCGCCAGGCCGTTGGGCGGGAGCGGCGCCGCTCAACCGGGCGATCCGCTGCTGGGCGACGGGCTCGTGGCCGGCGTGCGCGTGCTGCAGGTCGCCCGGCGGCTGGGGCGCTCCCTCGCCCGCTTGCGTGCCCAGCGCCCGCGCTACCCGCAGATCCTGCTCAACCTGCGCGCGCAGGGCCGGCGCGAGCTCGAGGCCTGGCCGGAACTCTGCGCGGCCATCGCGTCGGAGGAGCGGGCCTTCGCCGCCGCCGGGCGCGTGCTGGTGCGCTGGTCAGGCACCGAGCCCCTGCTGCGCATCATGGTGGAGGGCCGTGATCCCGGCGCCGTGGAGGCCGCGGTGGCACGCCTGGAGGCGGTCGCGCGCGCGGGCCTGCCGCGGGGCTGAGCGGCGGCCCCACGGCCCGCTCGATCCATCGGCGAGGGACGCCTCTCCCCAGCGTGCCGCACATCGGCACAGAGCAGATCTGCCGCACGCAACTTGGTGCCGCCCGCCAGAAGTACCTTGGGGGGGCCAGAGCCCTTGCCGACCAGCAACTCTCCTGGTACGCCGGGCTGCTATATGCCGGCGCGCTGGATGGGGTGCGGAGGGCCGCCGCGGAGGACGCCGTGTAGTCTTCCTACATCAGGACGACGCGGTGGCCCGAGCGCCCCCAGCCCAGCGCGCCGCACGTCGGCACAAGAGAAGGTCTGCCGCACGCACCTA
>JANOFW010000400.1:0-5910 GCA_031413835.1 Planctomycetia bacterium | reverse complement strand
GGCTTCGGGCAGCGGGTAGGTGCCCTCCATCTCGATCGGGTTCTGCGTGGCCAGCAGCACGAAGGGGCGCGGCAGGGGGTAGGTGGTTCCGCCGCTGCTGACCTGGCGTTCTTCCATGGCTTCGAGCAGCGCGCTCTGGGTCTTGGGGGTGGCCCGGTTCACCTCGTCCACCAGTACCACGTTTGCGAACACCGGGCCGGGGCGGAAGCGCAGCTCGCGCCGGCCGTCCTCCTCCAGGAGCATCTGCGTGCCGAGCACGTCGGCCGGCATCAGGTCGGGAGTGGCCTGCACGCGGCCGAAGGAGAGCGCCAGCGCCTGGGCCAGCGTGCGCACCAGCAACGTCTTTCCCGTGCCGGGCACGCCCTCGAGCAGCAGGTGGCCTGCGGCCAGCAGGCACACGATCGCGCCCTCAATGGCCTCCACTTGGCCCACGATCACCCGGGCCACCGCGCTGCGCAGGGCCTTGACGTCCTCGGCGAAGCGCTCCACCTGGCGCTGGGGCGGTTCGGGGGACGTGCTCATCGACCGGCCATGCTACGGAGGTCCCTCGTGGGGCCTAGCCAGGCTCGGGGAGGCGGAAGAGAGTCCGGGCATTGGCCGCGGTCAGGGCCCGGGCCTCGGCCTCGGGGAGGCCCTTGAGCGCGGCCCAGGCGCGGCAGGTGAGCGCCACGAAGGCGGGCTCGTTCGTGTGGCCGCGGTGCGGCAGCGGCGCGAGGAAGGGGGCGTCGGTCTCCAGCAGTGTGCGCTCGGGAGGCACGGCGCGGGCCGCTTCGCGCACGTTCTCGCCCTTGGGGAAGGTGAGGATGCCGGAGAACGAGATGGCGAAGCCCGCCTCGAGGTAGCGCTGCGCGTGGGCCGCGTCCCCCGTATAGCAGTGGATCACCCCGCGCACCCCCGGCTCGGCCTCGATCTGGCGTGCCACGTCGTCGTAGGCCTCCCAGCGCTCCGGCTTGTCGCGGATGTGCACGATCACCGGGAGGTCGAGGCGGCGGGCCAGCGCCAGCTGCGCGGCGAAGGCCTCCTGCTGCGGACCGCGCTCGACCTGGTCGCGGTAGTAGTCCAGACCGGTCTCGCCCACGCCCACCCAGGTGCCGCGTCCCTCGCGGTGCAGGCGTTCGATCGCCACGAGGGCTCCGACCACATCCTGGGGCACGTCGTTGGGATGCAGGCCCGCGGTCGGGTAGAGGCCCGGGCGGCCCGCGCACAGCTCGCGCACGCGCGGCGCGTCCTCGGGCGTCGTGGCCACCACGACGGCCTGGGCCACCCCGGCCGCCGCCATGCGCGCGAGCACGCCGTCGAGATCGTCGGCGAGCACCGGCCAGCCGAGGTGGCAGTGCGAGTCCACGAGCGGCGGCAGCGTGGCGGTCATGCGCCCGAAACCGTAGCACGGCCCCCGCGCGCGCCCGCGCTAGACTCCTGGGCCATGCGGTCCCCCGCCCTCTCGCGCTCCACCGGCTGCTGAGATGGCGCTGCTCGCGACCCTCGACCTCTGGGAGGCCCTGCTGCTGGGCCTGGTCGAGGGGCTGACCGAGTTCCTGCCCGTGAGCAGCACGGGGCACCTGCTGCTCACCCAGCGCCTGCTCGGCCTGCCACGCACGCCCGCGCTCGACGCCTTCGTGGTCGTGATCCAGCTCGGCGCGATCCTGGCCGTGCTCGGGCTCTACCGCACGCGCGTGGCGCAGCTGGGTCGCGGCCTGGCCGGACGCGATCCTGCGGGCCTGCGCCTGCTCGCGCGCATCGTGCTTGCCTTCCTGCCGGCGGCGCTCTTCGGGCTGCTGGTGGAGCGGCCCGTCGAACGCCACCTCTACGGGCTCTGGCCCATCACGGCGGCCTGGGCGCTGGGAGGGCTGCTGCTGCTGGCGCTCGCCAAGCGCGGCCCCCGCCCGGCCGATGACGAGGGGGGTCGCGGGGGGCAGGGCCTGGCAGCCCTGAGCGTGCGCGGCGCCCTGCTCATCGGCCTCTTCCAGTGCGCGGCCCTGCTGCCCGGCACGAGCCGCAGCCTGGCGGCCCTTGTGGGCGGCCTGGTCGCCGGCCTCTCCTTGGCCGCCGCCGTGGAGTTCTCGTTCCTGTTGGGACTGCTCACCTTGGGAGCGGCCGCGCTCTGGAAGGGCCTGTCCCACGGACCGGCCCTGCTCGAGGGCCTGGGCGCGCCGGCGCTGCTGGCGGGCACGCTGGCGGCGGCCGTGGCCGCGGCCCTCTCGGTCAGCTTCCTGGTCCGCTGGACGCGTCGCCATGGGCTCGCTCCCTTTGGCTGGTACCGCCTGGGCTTGGCAGCCCTGGTGGCGTCCCTGCTGGCCCTGGGCGTGCTGGAGGCCGCCTGATGGGGCCTTGCGCCCGAGGTGCATCGAGGGGGGCGCACGAGACGCTCGCAACAGCAGGCCCGCGAGCTGCGGCAGGTCACGGGGAGCACACAGGCTCGTCGCTCCAGGGGAGCTCAGGCGCAGACCCTCGCTGCAGGCGCCGTGGCTTGCTGGCCGGGGCTCTCACTTCTAGCCGAGACAACGAGCACCGGGTAACGTGTCGCTGAAGCATGCGAGTTTCGGTCATCGGCTCTGGCTACGTCGGGCTCGTCGCGGGAGCATGCCTAGCGGAGACGGGAAACGAGGTGGTCTCGGCCGATGTGGACGCCGGGAAGGTGGCCCGGCTCCAGCGTGGCGAGATCCCCATCTACGAGCCGGGGCTCGAGCCCATGGTGCGCAGGAACCAGGCCGAGGGGCGGCTGCGCTTCACCACCGACATGGGGCAGGCGGTGCGCCATGGGCGCGTGATCTTCATCGCCGTCGGGACGCCGCCCGACGAGGACGGCTCGGCTGACCTCAGCCATGTCCTCAGCGTCGCGCGGGCCATCGGCAGCCACATGGACGCGCCCAAGGTGGTCGTGACCAAGTCCACCGTGCCCGTCGGGACCGCCGAGCGGGTGCGGGCGGCGATCCGCAGCGCTACCGACCTCCCCTTCCAGGTCTGTTCCAACCCCGAGTTCCTCAAGGAGGGCGCCGCGATCGAGGACTTCATGCGGCCCGACCGCGTGGTGCTCGGCGTGGACTCGGACGAAGCTCGCGAGGTCCTGAGCCAGCTCTACGGGCCGTTCGTGCGCAGCGGCAACCCGATCTTGTTCATGGACATCCCCTCGGCGGAGGTGACGAAGTACGCGGCCAATGCCATGCTCGCCACGCGCATCTCCTTCATGAATCAGGTGGCGGAGTTCTGCGAGCGGGTGGGCGCCGATGTCCACAGCGTGCGCCTGGGCATCGGCAGCGACCGCCGCATCGGGCCGTCGTTCCTCTTCCCTGGGCCGGGCTACGGGGGCTCGTGCTTTCCCAAGGACGTCAAGGCCTTGATCCAGACCGCGCGGGGCCTGGGCATGGACCCGCGCGTGTGGGAGGCCGTCGAGCAGGTGAACGCAGAGCAGAAGCAGGTGCTCTTTGGTAAACTGGCGGCGGTGCTGGGGGAGGCCCTCGCCGGGGCCAAGGTCGCCGTGTGGGGCCTCGCGTTCAAGCCTGAGACCGACGACATGCGGGAGAGCCCCGCCATCCCGCTCATCGAGCGCATCCTCGCGGCCGGAGGCGTCGTGCGCGCGCACGATCCCAAGGCGCTGGAGGTGGCGCGGTCGCTCTTCGGCTCCCGGGTGACCTACGCCGGCGACGCCTACGAGGCCGTGGAGGGTGCGGACGCGCTGGTCATCGTCACCGAGTGGCTGCTCTACAGGAACCTCGACCTCGAGCGGGTGCGCTCGCTCCTGCGCCGACCCGTCGTGATCGACGGCCGCAACCTCTTCGACCCGCAGCGCATGCGCGCGCTGGGGTTCACCTACCGCGGGTTGGGGCGGGGGCCGGCGTGAGGGTGCTGATCACCGGCGCGGCCGGCTTCCTGGGCTCGCACCTGACGGATCGCTTCCTGCGCGAAGGGCACGTGGTCGTCGGGATGGACAATTTCATCACCGGCTCGCGGAGCAACCTGGCCCACCTCGGGGGCCAGGCGCGCTTCCGGCTCATGGAGCACGACGTCAGCCGCTTCATCGAGGTCGAGGGCGCCCTGGACGGCGTGCTGCACTTCGCTTCCCCCGCCAGCCCCATCGACTACCTCAAGCTGCCCATCCAGACGCTCAAGGTGGGCTCGCTGGGCACGCACAACGCCCTGGGAGTGGCCAAGGCCAAGGGCGCGCGGTTCATGCTCGCCTCGACCTCGGAGGTCTACGGCGATCCGCAGGTGCACCCGCAGCCCGAGACCTACTGGGGCCATGTGAACCCCGTCGGGCCGCGCGGGGTCTACGACGAGGCCAAGCGCTTCGCCGAGGCTCTGACCATGGCCTACCACCGCGTCCATGCCATCGACACGCGCATCGTGCGCATCTTCAACACGTACGGCCCCCGCATGCGCGCTTGCGACGGTCGGGTGGTCTCCAATTTCATCGTCCAGGCGTTGCGCAACCAGCCGCTCACCATCTACGGTGAAGGCCGGCAGACGCGCTCCTTCTGCTACGTGGACGACACCGTGGACGGCATCTACCGTCTCTTCATGAGCTCGCGTGTCGATCCCACCAACATCGGCAATCCCGACGAATTCAGCGTGCTCGAGCTGGCCGAGCTGGTGCGGGAGCTGACCGGGATGCGCGCGCCGCTGCGCCGGGAGCCCTTGCCGGTAGACGATCCGGGGCGGCGCAAGCCCGACCTTGCGGTGGCGGCCGCGGAGCTGGGTTGGCAGCCGCACGTGGCGCTGCGGGCGGGGCTGGAGCGCACGATCGCCTACTTCAAGCAGACCTTGGGGAGCTGAGCCGCCCCGTCAGAGGCGGTTCGCGCGGAACCACGCCACGGTCTGGGCGAGTCCAGCCGCGAGCGACATCCGCGGCTCCCACCCGATCCCGCGCCGCAGGGCGGAGGCGTCCAGGCACGAGCGGGCCGCGTCTCCCGGCTTCTCGGGACCGTGCCGCGCTCCGGTCGCGGCTCCGGCGGCGGCGCGGACGTGCTCCGAAATCTCTCGCACGCTGGTCTCGACACCCGTCCCGACGTTGAACACGCCGACGATCTGGGCGCGGAACGCCCCGAGGACCGCGCGCACGATGTCGTCCACGTGGACGTAGTCGCGCGTCTGGCTGCCGTCTCCGTGGATCGTGGGGATCTCGCCGCGCAGGTAGCGGTCCGCGAAGATCGCGACCACGCCCGCCTCGCCGTGCGGGCTCTGGCGCGGGCCGTAGACGTTTGCGTAGCGCAGCGCACACGAGCGCATGCCGTGCAGGCGGGAGAAGTAGCCCAGGTAGCCCTCGACCGCGAGCTTGGCGCAGCCGTACGGGCTTGCGGGCGTGGCGGGCTCGGCTTCCGGCGTCGGCAGCGTCAGGGCGGCGCCGTACATCGCGCCGCCGGTGCTCGCGAACAGCACGTGGCGCACGCGGGCGATGTGGCAGGCCTGGAGGAGAGCCACGCTTCCGAGCACGTTCACCGAGGCGTCGTGCCGCGGGTCGTCGATCGACTCGCGCACGCTGACGTGCGCTGCCTGGTGGAGGAGCGCGTCGGGCCGCCAGCGGGCGACGAACGAGGCCGCCGCGGGCGACGCGATGTCCGCCACGATGAGCTCCGCTGTCGGCGCGACGAACTGCCTGTGCCCCGTCGAGAGGTCGTCGAGCACGGCGACGAGATGCCCATCGGCGAGGAGCGCGTCGGCGAGATGGCTCCCGATGAAGCCCGCGCCGCCGGAGACGAGCACGCGCACGCGGTGACCTCCGGCCGGCGATTCCAGCCCAGACGCTACACGAAGACCTAAGTCACCGTTCGTGATCCTGGGACAGCGGCGACCCGCCGAACGAGTCCATCCGCCTGGCGCTTCCACGCGGCCCTGATGCAGCCCGGAAACCAAGCCTCGCGGGCCGGCACGCTGGACGGGGTGCGGAGGGCCGCCGCGGAGGACGCCGTGTAGTCT
>JANOFW010000399.1:0-5893 GCA_031413835.1 Planctomycetia bacterium | reverse complement strand
CCCTGGCCCAGGCGCCGGTTCGAGCAGGACCTCCGGCGCCTGGCGCGGCTGGCCGCCAAGGCGGCGCGGCGCCCGGTGCATCTGGACGTGGCCGTGCTCGACGACCGTGCCATGGGCCGCCTGCACCGCCTCCACCTGGGGGTGGCGGGGACCACCGACGTGCTCTCCTACGCCCTGGAGGACGGCCCCGGGGGGTTGGTGTGGGCGCTGGCCCTGGGCGGCGCCGTGGCCCGGCGCGAGGCTCTGCGGCGCGGCCATCCCCCGTACCATGAGGCCCTGCTCTACGCCGTGCACGGCACGCTGCATCTCCTGGGCCACGACGACCACGCCCCCAAGGACCGCGCGCGCATGCGGCGGGCCGAGCGCGCCTGGCTCGAGGCCCTGGGGCTGGGCGACGTGTTCGGCGGCCGGGAGCGCAACGGGAGGCGTTGACCGTGAAGGAAGCCGACGACCGGGCCATCGCGCGCATCCTCGAGAAGGGCGTCGCCACCCGCGAGCAGATCGACGAAGCGCAGCAGATCCGCGAGAAGATGCTGGAGATGGGCCTCAAGGCCCGCGGGCTGACCGAGATCCTCTTCGAGAAGGGCTACCTCGAGCTCGAGCAGCTCGAGGAGCTGCGCCGCGAGGAGCGCCGCTGCCAGGGCGCGGAGCAGATCGCCGGCTACCGCCTGCTCGAGCTCCTGGGCGAAGGGGCCATGGGGTCGGTCTACAAGGCGCGGCAGCTGTCCCTCGACCGCGACGTGGCCATCAAGGTGCTCTCGCCCGAGCTGGCCAAGGACCAGGCCTACGTGCAGCGCTTCCAGGACGAGGCGCGCACCGTGGCGCGGCTGAGCCACACCAACCTGGTGAGCGGCATCGACGTGGGCGAGGCCGACGGCGTCCACTACCTCGTGATGGAGTACGCCGACGGCAACACCGTAGGCTCCCTGCTGCGCCGCGGCGGAGCCTTCGACGAGGAGCGCGCGCTGGTGATCGCGCAGCAGATGACGCGCGCCCTCGACCACGCGCACAAGAGCGGGATGGTGCATCGCGACGTCAAGCCCGAGAACGTGATCGTCACGCGCGACGGCGTGGCCAAGCTCTGCGACCTGGGCCTGGCCCGGCTCGACGGCAAGGGCGAGACGGGGCAGCGCATGGGGACGCCGGCCTACATCAGTCCCGAGCAGGCTCGCGGCGAGTCGGTCGTGGACGCGCGCAGCGACCTCTACAGCCTGGGAGCCACGCTGTTCCACATGCTGGCCGGCCGCGCGCCCTTCGAGGCCGCCACGCCGGCGGCCGTCATGGCCAAGCACCTGACCGAGCCCGCGCCCCTGCTCAATGCCCTGGGAGCCGATGTGGATCCGCGCACCGATGCGCTGGTGCAGCGCCTGCTGGCCAAGAGCCCTGCGGAGCGCTTCAGCTCTGCTGCCGAGCTGCTGCCCGTCCTCGAGGCGCTCGTGCGCGACTTGCAGCTGGCCCGCGGCCAGGCCGCCGCCGGCGCCTTGGGCCAGTACGGGGCGCTTCCCAGCGCAGCCGCCGCTGCCCCCGAGGCCCCCGTGCTCAAGGGACAGGCTCCCGTCTCCCGCCGCCGCCGCCCCTAGCGCGGTGCGCTGGCTGGGGGCGCTCGGGCCACCGCGTCGTCCTCATGTAGACAGACTACACGTCGTCCTCCGCGGCGGCCCTCCGCACCCCATCCAGCGCGCCGCGGCGCAGCAGCCGGGCGTAGCAGGCGGGCGGAGCAGGAGAGCTGCTCTTTCGCCGGGGGGTCGCGGAACGCCCCCGAGGGGTCGTGCGCGAAGGAAACTAGGCCTGCGAGGCCTTGGCGTCCTCGGGCTTCGTGTCTTCCGGCTTCCACGTGCGCTTGACCGGCTTGACCGTCATGCCGCGCGAGATGTACTTCGCGGCGACCCTCAGGCGCGTGACCTTGCCGTTCACCACGGCGCGGATCCGCTGCAGGTTGGGCATGAAGGTGCGGTTCGTGCAGGAGGTGATCTTCTTGCCCACTCCGCCCTTGGCCTTGGCCAGACCGCGCTTGGTGAACTGCCGACCGGCGCCGGTCTTCTTGCCGCTGAGCTGGCACACGCGCGTCATGGGAGGCTCCGGAGAGGCCGCTCGGCTGCGGGCGCCGTCGGCGAGGGGGAACGCAGGAGGGTAGGCCGTGAGGGCCGCTGCGGCAACCTTGCGACGGGGTGCCTCGGCCTGCGTCGGCCGTGTTCGCGCGTTGTCTCGTCACGCCCGTGCTTTACAATGGATCTGCTGGTGTCAGGCTGACTTTCCACGTGGAGCAGTGCTTGGGCGGCCGCGACGTCCTCCTTGCCGACCTCAACAGCGCTCAACGGGAGGCCGTCACCCACCCCGGCGGGCCGCTGCTCATCGTGGCGGGCGCGGGCTCGGGCAAGACGCGCGTGCTGACGCGGCGCGTCGGCTGGCTGGTGGCCGGCGGGCTGCCGGGGCCGGCGCTGCTGGCCATCACCTTCACCAACAAGGCGGCGCAGGTATTGCGTTCGCGCCTCGCCGACCTCCCGGGGGCCGCGGGGGTCTGGGCCGGCACCTTCCACGGCTTCGCGGCCTGGCTGCTGCGCCGCCACGGAGCCGTCCTCGGCCTCGACCCGCACTTCACCATCGCCGACCGCGAGGACCAGCAGCGCCTGGTGAAGGCGCTGCTCGACGAGCGCGGGCTGGCGGCGCTCAAGCCCAAGGCCGCGGCCCTCACCTCGTGGATCTCGCGCACCAAGAACGGCCCCGCGCCGCTGCCCCGCGAGTGGGCGCGCGAGGCCGAGGCGCTCCAGGGCCTGGCGCGCGCCTACGACGAGCGGCTGCGGGCGGCGGACCTGCTCGACTTCGACGATCTGCTGCTCGAGGCGCGCCGCGCGCTGCGCGAGGGCCCCGGCGTGGCCGAGGCGCTGCGGGCGCGCTTCGCGCACGTGCTGGTGGACGAGTACCAGGACACAAACCTCGTGCAGCGCGACCTGCTGCTCGCGCTGCTGGGCCCCGCGCGCAACCTGACCGTGGTGGGCGACCCCGACCAGAGCATCTACCGCTGGCGCGGGGCCACGGTGGCGAACATCCTCAAGTTCGCCGACGACCTGCCCGGCGCGCGCACGGTGGTGCTCGATCGCAACTACCGCTCTACGGCTCGCATCCTGGACGCGGCCGAGGGCGTGATCTCGAAGAACCGCGGGCGCTTCGCCAAGCGCCTGAGCGCCGAGCGCGGCGCGGGCGAGCGGGTGCGGGTGGTGCGCGCCAGCGACGCGCGCGACGAGGCCGAGGTGGTGGCCGACGCGGTGGCGCGTTGGATCGCGCGCGGGGGACGCGCCGGCGAGGTGGCCGTGGTCTACCGGGTCAACGCGCTGTCGCGCGCGGTGGAGCTGGCGCTGCGCGCGCGCGGCGTGCCCTATCAGGTGGTGGCCGGCGTGGAGTTCTTCCAGCGCCAGGAGGTCAAGGACGCGCTCGCCTACGCCCGGCTCGTGGAGAACCCGCGCGACGAGGCCGCCTTCGCGCGCGAGGCCAACGTGCCCACGCGAGGAGTGGGCGCCACGAGCCTGGCGCGCGTGCGCGCGCAGGCGGCGGCGCGCGGCGTGGGCTGGATGGAGGTGGCGCAGGGCGAGCCCGAGGGCGTGCCGCGCAAGGCCCGCGAGGGCCTGCGCGCCCTGGCCGACCTCGTCCTACGCGTGCAGCGCCTGCCGCGCGCCCCCGTGACCCCCGTGCTCGAGGCCCTGCTGGAGGGCAGCGGCTACCTGGCCGCGCTGGCGGCCGAGGGCGCCGACCCCGAGGGGGCGCGTGCCGACAACGTGCGCGAGCTGCTCGCCGCGGCGCACGACTTCGACCTCGAGCGGCCCGCGCTCGACGGAGGCGCGGCCGGACTCGGCCTCTTCCTCGAGACCACGGGGCTGGTGAGCGACCAGGACGGCCTGGAGGAGGACGCCGAGCGTGTCAGCCTGCTCAGCGCGCACTCGGCCAAGGGGCTCGAGTTCCCCTTCGTGGTCGTGATCGGCGCCGAGCAGGGCCTCTTCCCGCACGCCCGCAGCCTGGAGGAGGACGCGGCCGTGGAGGAGGAGCGGCGGCTCTTCTACGTGGCCATGACGCGTGCCCAGGACCGCCTGCTCGTCACCCACGCGGCCTGGCGCTTCGGCGCGGGCGGGGCCGGCATGGGCGGCTTCGAGCCGCGCCAGCCCAGCCCCTTCCTGCGCGACATGCCCGCCTCCAGCGTCGAGGGCGAGGACCGGGCGGGTCGCCTGGGCGCGCGCGCCTGGGACGGGCCGGCCGCGAGCACGACGGCCTGGGACCCGGAGGCCGCCGACGGCGACGACGCGCTGCGCGAGACGGGCCCGGGCTACGCCGCCGGCGGCGCGGGGCCCGAGGTTCCCGAGATCGAGCGCGGCGCTGGCGGCCTGACGCCCGGCGACCGCGTGCGCCACCCGGTCTTCGGCATCGGGCGTCTCGAGGCCCTCACGGGCAGCGGGGGCGCGCAACGCCTGACCATCGACTTCGAGAGCTGCGGACGCAAGCAGCTGATCCCCGGCTTTGCCCGGCTGGAGCGCCTGCCATGAACGCCGAGAGCGAGAGTCCCCACCTGCTGCTGGAGGAGGACGGCGACGCGCGTCGCGTGCCGCTCGGCTCCACGCCGATCCTGGTGGGCCGCGGTCCCGCCTGCGACCTGCGCCTGGACGACGCCAGCCTGTCCGCACGCCACTGCCGCATCGAGCCCGTGGACGGGGCCTGGAAGGTGGTCGATCTCGAGAGCCGCAACGGCACCTTCGTCAACGAGGTGCTGGTGCAGCAGCGCCTGCTGGCCGACGGCGACCGGCTGCGGCTGGGGCGCGTGGTGCTGCGCGTGCGCCTGGCGCCCACGGCCGACGACCTGCTCTCGGAGGTGGGCCTGCTGGCCTCGCGCATCCACCGCCGCCTGGGCAAGGAGGGGCTCAAGGCGGCTGCCGAGCGCTTCGCCGACGCCGCCGGCCGGCGCGGCGTGCCGGCCCTGCTCTCCGACTCCGAAGAGCTGGCGGCCGCGCGCAGCCTGCAGGTCCTGCTGACGGCGATGATCGAGGAGCATCGGCCCGAGGCGCTCTTCGAGCTGATCCTCGACACGCTGATCCAGCTCACGGGCGCCGAGCGCGGCTTCTGCATCCTCGAGCCCGGCGCGCTGGGCGAGGAGGAGGACCCGGAGGAGGAGCCGGCGGCGCCGCGCGAGCCGCGCATCGTGGCGGCGCGCAACCTCGACGGCGAGGCCGTGCGCGACGCGCTGGCGAAGATGAGCCGCACGGTGCAGCGCCGTGCGTTGACCACGGGCGACCCCGTGCTGGTGAGCGACGCGAGCATGGACGCGCGCTTCAGCGGCACGGCCAGCGTCGCGGGTTTGAAGCTGCGCTCGATCCTGGCGGTGCCCCTGATCGGACGCGACGGCGCCCTGGGCACCATCTACCTCGACAACCGCTTCGAGCGCGGGGTCTTCCAGGAGCGCCAGATGCCCATGATCCGGCTCTTCGCCGACGAGGCGGCCCTGGCCCTGCGCAACGCCGCGCTGCACGCCAAGGCCGACCGGCGCCTCGAGGAGCTCGAGCGCGCCAAGGCCGAGGTGGAGGAGCTCAACCGCATCCTGGCCGACCGCGTCGCCCAGACCAGCGCCGAGCTCCAGGAGGTCAAGGAGCACGTGCTGCGCGACCGCAGCGAGGCTCCGCTCAAGTACTCCTACGGCAAGATGATCGGCCAGAGCCAGCGCATGACCGAGCTGTTCCACCTGCTCGACAAGGTGACCGACAGCGACGTGCCGGTGCTGATCCAGGGGGAGAGCGGCACGGGCAAGGAGCTGGTCGCGCGCGCGATCCACTTCAACGGCCCGAGGAAGGACCGTCCGTTCATCAGCGAGAACTGCGCCGCGATCCCCGAGACGCTGCTCGAGAGCGAGCTCTTCGGC
>JANOFW010000398.1:0-1550 GCA_031413835.1 Planctomycetia bacterium | reverse complement strand
GAGCGCTGCGGCGCAGGCGATGGGGTTGGCGGTGAAGGAGTGGCCGTGGAGGAAGGCGCGCTTGAGGTCGCGGTCGAGGAAGGCCTCGAAGACGGCCTCGGTGGCGAGCGTCGCCGCCAGCGGCAGGAGGCCGCCGGTGAGGCCCTTGGCCAGGCACAAGAGGTCGGGCGTCACGCCCGCGTGCTCGACGGCGAAGCAGGGGCCCGTGCGGTGAAAGCCCGTCATCACCTCGTCGGCGATCAGGAGGGCCCCGTGGGCACGGGTGAGCTCGGCGACGCCGCGTACGAAGGACGGCGGCGCGATGCGCATGCCGCCGGCGGCCTGCACCATGGGCTCGAGGATCACGGCGGCCAGGCGCGGGCCCTCGCGCTCGAGGACCGTGCGCAGGCCGGCGAGCACGCTAGGCACCTGGGCCTCGTTCGTGGGGGGCCTTGGCGCGCGGGCCACGGGGAAGGTCAGGGGCCCGAAGGGGCTGGCGAACAGGCCCGGATCGCCCACCGAGAGGGCGCCGACCGTGTCGCCGTGGTAGGCGTCTTCGAAGGCCACGTAGCCCGTGCGCTGGGGCTGTCCGCGCTGGGCCTGCGCCTGCAGCGCCATCTTGAGCGCCACCTCGACGGAGGTGGAGCCGTCGTCGGAGAAGAACACGCGCGTGAGTCCGGCGGGCGCCAGGGCCACGAGGCGCTCGGCGAGTGCAACGGCCGGCTCGTGCGTGCAGCCGGCGAAGTGCACATGGTCGAGGGTGGACGCCTGGCGCGCGATTGCCTCCACCAGGCGCGGGTGGCCGTGCCCGTGGAGGTTCGTCCACCAGGACGAGATGCCGTCGAGCACGCGCCGGCCGTCGGCGAGCGTGAGCCAGGAGCCGCGGGCCGAGGCGATCGCCAGCGGCGCGGGCGCGCCCTGGTGCTGCGTGAACGGGTGCCAGAGGTGGCGCCGGTCGCGGCCGAGGAGGTCGTCGGTCACCCCAGGGCCTCGCGCAGGGGGCGTTCCGACAGCAGGGCGCGGCCGAGCCTGCGCATCACGCCGGGGGAGGTCGTCTCGAGGCGCGGGAACTGCAGCAGCTTCGCCTGGGGTGCGTGCGCGCTCAGCGCGCTCATGAGCGAGGGATCCTCGAGGCCGACGAGCACGACACCCAGGCAGGGGAGACGCTCCGCGGCCAGCGCGCGCAGCGTCAGGAGCGTGGCGTTGATCGCGCCCAGGCGCACGGCGACCACCACCAGCACGGGCAGGCCCAGCGCACGTGCCAGGTCGGCCATCGTCTCCGTCTCGCTCAGGGGCGTGAGCAGGCCGCCGGCCCCCTCGACGATCCAGCGTCGCGGGGGGGCGGCCATGGCACGCACCGGTGCGGCGAGATCCGCGGCGGAGAGCGCGCGGCCTTCGAGCCTCGCGGCATGGTGGGGGGAGACGGGGGCCTTGAGGCGCAGGCCGAGGTCGGGCGTGCGTTCGTGACCCACCCCCGAGAGGCGGCGCACGTGGAGCAGGTCGTCGTCCGGTGGAGAGCCGGTCTGGATGGGCTTGGCGTAGCACACGTCGTCGGGCGCCGCGGCGAGCAG
>JANOFW010000397.1:0-4518 GCA_031413835.1 Planctomycetia bacterium | reverse complement strand
TGCGTGCCCGCGAGCAGGACGGGGTCCGGCCAGAGGACGATCTCGAGTCGCATCTGGCAACAGCATAGCCATGCCCAGCAGCCCTGGCCCGCGACGCACGGGGAGCGGTGGACCGTGAGGTGCGGAAGGGCTAGGATCGGCTCCCCGACCGGAGGCTCTCCATGGCGTTCGACGATCTGAAGAACAAGGCCAAGGAGGCCTTCCGTCGCAAGAACTACGACCTCGCCGTCGAGATCTACGTCGAGGCATTCCAGTTCGAGGCCAACGACGCCGAGGCGGTCGAAGGGTTCTTCGCGGCGGCCAAGAAGCTGGGCGAGACGCGTGGCAAGGGCCTCTTCGGCGGGATGTTTTCGGGCATGAGCCTCGGCGGCAGCCGCGAGCCGATGAAGCGCATGGCGGCCGCCTTCCGCACGCTGGCGAAGAACCCGGACCACAAGGGCACGCTCATGGCCCTGGGCGAGGCCGCCGTGCAGGCCAACCAGCTCGAGGCCGCCATCGGCGGCTACAAGCGCGCCGCCGAGCAGGACACGGCCGACCCCGAGCCCTGGAAGCGCCTGGGCTCGGCTCTGGCCAAGCGCGGCCGCATCCCGGAGGCCCTCCAGGCCCTGGACAACGCGGTCAAGGCCGCGCCCCGCGACCAAGAGGCCATCAAGCTGCGCAAGGACGTGGCCGCCGAGGGCGCGCTCAAGATCTCGGGCTACGAGACGGCGCGTTCCAGCCGCGACCTGATCAAGGACAAGGGCGTGGCCCAGAAGCTCGAGACCGAGACGCGCCTGCAGCTCACGCCCGAGCACGCCGCCAGCGAGGTCGAAAAGATCGAGGAGCAGTGCCGCGCCGAGCCGCAGAATCCGCGGCTGCGCGTGCGCCTGGGCGAGATGCACCTGCAGCGCGGCGACGAGGTCGCGGCGCTCAAGGCCTTCGAGGACGCCGTGGCGCTCGATCCGCGCAACTTCGACATCTCGGTGCGCGTAGGCGACCTGAGGCTGCGCGTCTACGAGGAGGCGCTGCGCGCCGCCCGCCAGGAGCTCAAGGAGAGGCCCGACGACCCGGCCGTGCGCGAGAGGGAGAGCGCCGCCGGCAAGGCGCTCATCGAGGCGCGCCTGGTCGAGTACGGCCGGCGCGTGAAAGACCACCCCCTCGACCTGGCCGAACGCTTCAAGCTGGGCCGCACGCTGCTGGCCGCCGGCCGCGTGGACGAGGCCACCGGCGAGTTCCAGCAGACGGTGCGCGACCCCAACCGCAAGACCGACAGCCTGCTGCTGCTGGCGCGCTGCTTCGAGCAGAGCAACCTCCACGGGCTGGCCTTGAAGAAGCTCGAGGAGGCCGTGGCCGACTTCCCCATGCTCACCTCCCCGAAGGCCAAGGACGTCCACTACGCCCACGCCGACCTGCTCGCCCGCGCGGGCCAGCCCGAGAAGGCCCGGGCCATCTTCGAGAACCTCTACGAAGAGGACATCAACTACCGCGACGTGGCCCAGCGCTTGAAGCAGCTCTCGTAGGGGGGCCAGGGGGGCGCGCGGCCCCGACATCCTCGATTCCCTCCTGGGCAGGCGTGACACTCGCGTGCGGGGTTCCGGCCGTTCGCTGCGGGACCGGGGCGCCGGCCGCGCGCCCGTGGCAAAGGGGGCGACGACGCCGCGTAGGCTGCTACGTCAGGAGGAGCACCCGCAGCGCCGCGCCCGCTCCGGCGCCCCGACCGTCGGCCGTCAAGCCGAACAACCGCACGCCCCCTCTCTGCCCATCCCTTGCCGCGCAGGGCTGCCGCCGCACACTAGGCCCCCTGCGCCCTCGCTTGGGGGCTTCCCCCGTTCGCACCGTCCTCAGGAACCGTCATGCCGCACAGCCGCTCGTCGAAGAAGCGCGTCCGCCAGGTCCGCACCCGTACGGAGCGCAACCGCAACACGCGCACCGCCTACCGCTCGACGGAGAAGCGCATCGAGGAGCTGGTCGCATCCGGCAAGGGCGCCGAGGCCAAGGCCCTGCTGCCCGAGGCCTACGCGCGCCTCGACAAGGCGGCCAAGCGCGGCGTGCTGCACGCCAACACGGCCTCGAACCACAAGGGCAAGCTCGCCCGCCGCGTGGGCAAGGCAGAGTAGGCGGACGGCCGCAGGCCTTACGCCGTTCGCGGTGTAGCGGGCCGCGCCGCCACGCGCAAGAGCGCCGCCGCCGCCAGCTCCACGTCGTGATCGGTCACGGCGTAGGACATGCGGAAGAAGCCGGGTCGGCCGAAGCCGCGTCCGGGCACGACCAGCAGGCGTTCCTCCACGCAGGCGCGCACGAAGGCGAGATCGTCGCCATCGGGCCGGGGGACGCGGGGAAAGAGGTAGAACGCGCCCTGGGGCGCCACCACCTCGTAGCCGCCCTCCGCCAGGGCCTGGAGCAGCACGGCGCGCTTGCGCCGGTAGCCCGTGAGATCCACGCGCTGTTCGAGCAGGCCCTCGATCCAGCGCTGCTGCAGGGCGGGCGCGTTGACGAAGCCCAGGATGCGGGTGGTGAAGGTCGCGGCCGCCACCAGCGCCTCGGCGTCGGGCGAGGCGGGGTTCACCGCCAGGTAGCCGATGCGCTCCCCCGGGAGCGCCAGGTCCTTCGAGAACGAGGTCACATGCAGCGTGTCGCGGTAGCAGGCCACCGGCCAGGGCACCTCGACGTCGTCGTAGGCGACGGCCCGGTAGGGCTCGTCGCTCACCAGCCACACCGGACGTCCCTGGGCCTTCGAGGCGCGGGTCAGGACCTCAGCCAGCGCGGCCAGGTCGTCGCGTGAGTACACCACCCCCGTGGGGTTGTTGGGCGAGTTCACCAGCACGGCCCGCGTGCGCGGGGTGAGCGCCGCCGCGAGCGCCCGCGGGTCCGGACGGAAAGCGGCGTCGGTCTGGACCACCACAGGCACGCCCCCGTGGTTGCTGACGTAGAAGCGGTACTCGGCGAAGTAGGGCGCCAGGAGCAGCACCTCGTCGCCCGGGTCGAGCAGCGCCTTCAAGAGCACGTTGAGGCCGCCCCCGGCCCCCACCGTCATGACCACGTTCTCACCCGTGTAGGCCACGCCCGTGGCACGGGCGAGATGCTGCGCCACGGCCGCGCGCGTGCTCTCGAAGCCCGCGTTGGACATGTAGCGGTGCGTGCCGGGCGTCGGATCGGCCGCCAGCTCACGTAGACGCTCGGCCACCCGCGGCGGCGGCTCCTCCACGGGGTTGCCCAGCGAGAGGTCGGCCACCTGGTCGGCGCCCAGCCGCTGCTTGAGGCGCCGCCCCTCCTCGAACATGCGACGGATCCAGGAGGCCCCCTCCATGGCTTCGCGGATCTGGCGGCTCACGCCCATGGGCCCGGTCTACCCGAGGAAGCTCGAGAGGTGGCCCAAACTCGATCCCGCCGCTCGCGGTGGCGGCAGGCGCGCAGAAACCGAAACCGGCGGACAGCCCCTCGATCTCTCGAGGGGCTGCCCGCCGGCGGAATCACCCTAGACAAGTAACGCGGCTCGGCGCGTTACTTGGCGCCGAAGACCTTGTCGTAGCGGTAGATGACCTCGAGGCACATGCACAGGATGGCGGTGCTGTAGACGCGGCCGCCGTCCGAGCCCCACGGGTCCACCGGGTCCCACGAGCCCTTGAACGAGCAGTAGTTCCCGTCCATGCGCTGGTTGGCGACCATGGAGGAGTTCATGGCCTCCTCCCACTTCTTCCAGGTCTCGCCGCCGACCTGGAAGATCGCCAGCGTCGCGTAGTACCAGTAGTACATGTCGATGCTGCCGTCGTTGGTGTTCCAGGTGGGCAGCAGCTTGGCGCACAGGTCGGCGCCCTTCTTGATGACGGGGTCCTTGCGCGGGTCGTCGCCCATGAAGATGCGGGCCAGCATGCCCACGCCCGTCATCGACTCGGACTTCTCGCCGGGGAAGCGGTCCACCAGCTCCTGCGGCCGGGCCGGGCCCGAGCCGCGCGTCACGTAGCCGACGCGGCCGTAGTCGGGGTCGGTCATCTTGTCGAGCCAGGCGCGGATGCCGTCGAAGGCCTCCTCGTCCAGCGTCAGCGGGTGCGCCTTGCCGCGCTTGGTGGCGTCCTCGTTGATCAGCTTGGCGCTCTTCAAGGCCATCATCATCCAGCCCGTTACCGAGGAGTCGTTGTCGCCGGGCTTCACGCCGTAGCGCCAGACGAAGTACGGGTTGCGCGACAGGGAGATGAAGTCGAGGGCCTTCTGCGCGGGCCCCTTGTAGATGTTGGACTCCGTCATGCCGTAGGCCTCGACCATGGCGAGGGCGGCGCAGGCGTGGTTGTAGATGTAGTGCTGCGTGCTGCGCGGGCCGAAGCAGCCCTCGGGATCCTGCACGTTCTTGAGGTAGGACAGGCCCTTGCGCACGACCTTGGCGAACTCGTGGTCGCCGCGGTTGGTGTAGCCGGCGCCCAGGAAGGCGCACAGCGCCAGGCCGGTCACGCCCGCGTCGTACATGGCCTTGCCGGGGCCGTCGGGCTTCTCGCCGGTGTTGGCCTTGCCGTCGCACCACTTGGCGAAGCCCTCGCACTCCCAGCC